>JBJKYR010000018.1:0-11096 GCA_045560945.1 Alphaproteobacteria bacterium
TGAGTTGGTTGGTTTGATATCAGATGTAGAGTATACTTATTTATTTTTCCTAACCACTCATAAGGCTCAAACCAACTTGGATGAGATAAGCAATCTTTTAATTGAAAGCTTTCAATAGTATTGGAAGAAATTTCAATTTTGCCAGAAGGGGTTTTTAATGGAAAGTTTTCTGGATCATTTCTGAAATTCTCAAACATAATTTTCTTTTTGTCTGGACATGGAACTTCATAAAATCCATTTGCCCAAAAATTCTTAAAATCAGGTAAATTTATTTTAAAATCTTTAGCAATTTTTTTACTTTCTTCCCATAGAAATTCAATCCATTCCATTTCATTTTTATTGTCAGTAAAGCTCGATTCAAATCCCAATCTATTTGCAAGTCCTGAAAAAATTTCAAAATCACTTTTGGAATTAGCAAAAGAGTCTATTGATTTTTTATTAGCAACTATAGTTGGATCTCTTGGATTAAGCATTAAATCATTTCTTTCTAAAGCAGTATTAGCTGGAAAAATAATATCAGCATGTCTTGCTTGTGCATTCCACCATATCTCATTAACAATTATGGTATTAGGATGTTGCCATGCTTTTACTAATCTGTTTAAGTCTTGATGATGATGGAATGGATTGCCTCCGGCCCAATAAACTAATTTTATATCTGGATATTTCAATTTTTGACCATCATAATCAAAAGTTTCGCCAGGCTTTTCAAGCATATCCGTTATTCTTGCAACGGGAATGAAATCTTTAATATTGTTTTGACCTTGTGGAAGACTTTTCCAAGGTATTTTAGTAAATGAATCACCTGTACTATTTACGGCAGAGTAACCAAAACCAAATCCTCCACCCGCTGTTCCAATCTGACCAATCATACAAGCAAGAGTAATTCCCATCCATAATGGTTGCTCTCCTCTCGATGCTCTTTGCAAACTCCAAGACATAGAAATCATAGTTTTTTTTGTTATTAATTTTTCAGCTAAGTTTGTAATTTTTTTTATCGGTATGTTAGTAATATTTGATGCCCATTCTGGTGTACAAGGAGTATTATTTTTTTTACCTAAAACATATGAAACAAAACTATCAAAACCTACTGTATATTTATTTATAAAATCTTTATCATATGAATTATTTGTAATCAGAATATAAGCAAGACTTAACATCAGGGCTGTATCTGTATTTGGTCTTATAGCAATATGTTCAGCGTTTAAAAATTCTGGAGAGTCATTTTTTAAAGGACTAATATTTATAAATTTTGTTCCACCTAATACACATTTTTTCATACCTTCTTGTGTTGAGTGTTTTCCAACCCCGCCTGATGACACTTTTGAATTTTTTAAAGGCATTCCTCCAAACATAACCATGAGTTCACAATTGTCAGATAAAGCATTCCATGAATTATGTTCATCTAAAGTTGAATAAAGATCTAAACCAATAATATGTGGAAGGATGGTTTGAGCTGCAGCATAAGAATAACTTTGATATGAAGAACTAAAGCCTCCAAAATGATTAAAAAAACGGTTAACTTGACTTTTTGCATGATGGAATCTTCCGGCACTAGCCCAACCATAAGAGCCTGCATAAATTGAAGAATTACCAAAATTATTTTTTGTTTTTAAAAGTTCATTAGCAGCAATATCCAAGCTTTCATCCCAAGACATAGGAACAAAAGTATCTTTTCCTCTATCAATATCACTCTTACCTTTATTCTTTAGCCAACCTTTTCTAATATATGGTTGTTTTATTCTTAAATGATCAGTTGCTGCCTCAGTTAAACTTAATCCAAAACTTGTTGGATAAGAATCTTTTTCCCAATAATCTAATGAGATATTATTTTCTTTATCTTGATTAACTTTATATGTTCCCCAATGTGTACTAATATACTTTGACATTTATTACTCTATCATTATTCCAAAACCTGAATCTGCTGATATTTTATATGTGTGCCTTGCTATTGCTGTGTCCTGAACTCCAGTTCCAGTTAAATCAGCAATTGTAACATCATTAATATTTCTTCTCCCTAAATTTGGATTAATAATTACTGACCCAAGTTCATTATATTTTTTTTCTGCACTTACTAAACCAGCTTTAATTGCATGATTTAATTCTCCTAAAATAGAAGTTTGAGATTGACTATCAGGAATATAATAATCACATTCTTTAATAATTTTTGGATCCAATTCGTTTTTAATCTCAGCATCTGATCCCATTGCAGTAATATGTAAGCCTTTTTTCAACCATTCTGATTTAATAATAGGAGATTTACTAGGTGTAGAAGTTATGACAATTTCAGATAAATTAACAGTTTCCTCAGGAGATTCGCATGCATTTATGTTAATATTTATTGTATCTTTAATATTTTGAACAAATGTATTTGTTTTTTTAGAATCTCTTGACCAAATATAAGCTGTCTTGATATTTCTAACTAATAATAAAGCCTCAAGCTGCATCTTAGCCTGAATTCCTGCTCCAATAATTCCTACATTTGATGATTCTGGGTTTGATAAATGTTTTGCTGCGATTGCACCCGCTATAGCTGTTCGTACATCTGTTAAATATCCTTTATCCAACAAGACAGATTTTAAAGCACCAGTTTTTGAATCTAATAAAATCATTAAACCATTACTAGATGGAAGACCTAGATTTGGATTATTAAAAAAACCTGATGCAACCTTAATAGCATAACTATCTAGTCCATCTATATAAGCAGCCTTAACATCAGATTCTCCATGATATTTTTCTATATCAAGACGAAGGATGGGAGGCATCGTCGTTTTTCCTAAAGCTAAACTTTTAAAAGCGTCTTCAATTATAGGAATAAGTTGCCCATTTAACTGAACACATTTTTTTATTTCACTAGAATTTAATACTAATGTCATGAAATTATTTTTTTAAATAAATTTTTCTCAATATTACCTCCACAAATTAGGCATATAATATTTTTGCCAAGATGAGATGATAAATTATCTTTTGCGACCATAACACTAGTTGCTGCTGCCCCTTCGGATACTATTCTATGTTCAGTAAAATTTAATTTTATACCTTCAGCTATCTTATCTTCATTAACTAGTACAAAATCATCTATTGTTTCCTTAGCTATATCAAACGTAAATTTATTATTCAAACCTATGCTTCCTCCCAAACAATCAGCAAGTGTTTCTAATTCCTCTACATCTACTGGCTTCCCTTGTTTGAGACTTTCATACATTGAGGGTCCTCTTTCCATTGAAACAGCAATTACTTTTATGCTAGGTTTTTGTAATTTTAATGCAAGTGCAATTCCACCAATCAAACCTCCACCTGAGGTTGGAATAATTACTGTATCAACTTCAGGAAAATCATTTATCATTTCTAGGCCCGTAGTTCCCTGACCTATGATTATATCCTCATCATCAAATGGATGTATAAGAGTTATATTTTCTTTTTCTGAAATGTTTCTTGCATATAAATCTGCTTCATCACTATTTTGACCTATTATTTCTACATTAGCTCCTAGAGCTTCTATTGCTAATTTTCTGTATTCTGGAACCATAGAAGACATATAAATAGTTGATTTGACACCTAATAAACTTGCAGCATAAGCTACTCCCTTGCCATGGTTACCTGTCGAAACAGCTATCACTCCTTTGCTTTTTTCATGATCGGAAAGTGATAGTAATTTATTAAGTGCCCCTCTTAATTTAAATGATCCAGTTTTTTGCAGTGATTCTAATTTTAATTTTACAGTTCTATTTTTAGATAAAAAATCTGAGTAAATTAACGGTGTATAATTAATATGAGGTGAAATTTTTTTATGTGCCTCTTTAATTTGATCTAAAGAAATCATCTAACTGTTAAATAATTTTCCATAACCTGGGATTTTAACATTCATATCTAACAATTGTAAGCAATCCCATATTATTGCCTGATTGCTAGAAATTACAGTTGTATTAAATTTTTTTTCAACTTCATCAAGGATATCAACAATTTTAAGAGCCGTACAAGAAACAAATAATCCGTCAACATTATCTAAATTTATTTTTGCTATGCTTTCTTTTAAACTTTCTAAACTTACTTGGGCAATCTCAGAGTCATAATTTAAATTAAAAGAATTAAAAGAATCTATTTTTAAGTTACTTTTACTTAAATATTCAAAAACTGTTACATTAACATCTTTAGGATATGGCGTTAGCACTGCTATATTTTTTAAATTTAATTTTTTAAATGCTTTTAATGACGCTGTTATAGGTGTTGTAACTTTTGCTTCAGATTTTGATTTATGAATCTGACTTGATATATGTTCTTCTCCGATAGCAATAGTCCCAGAAGTACATCCATATGCAATAACATCAATTTTTTCTCCAGGTAAAATTTGTTGAGATACCTCAGGTATATGTTCTGCCATTTTCAAATAATTTTCATGATTTAAGGGATTGATAAAAGGTATTCTATTAAAAAATATATCTATGGGAAGAGAATGGCATATTTTTCTAAAATCTTGCTCTATTGTAAAATCAGTAGAAAGAGTAATAACACCAACTCTTGGGTTGGTTGTGTTTTGGATAATCGGCTTTAAATCGTTTTGTTTAAAATTATTCATTATTGATTTGGAAAGTAATCTTCACAATCACCTTCTCTGTAAACATCTGTAGTTGCGCAATGAAGACTACCTCCAAAAGCATAGACATCACGAAAAGGAACTGGGATAACATTCATACCAAAGCTTTCCATTTGTTTAATCATTTTTTCTTCACTTGCTTCTACACAAATAGTTGTAGGATTTAAAATTAATACATTCATTGACAACCATATTGTTGAATAGCACATTGGCGGAGGAGTATTATGTACAGAAGGTGCCGCAGCATGAATTTCCCATTTATTGTCATCAAATATTTTTCTTTGCTCTTGAGATATTTTTCTATTTGGATTGATAATTATTACACCAGGTTTAATGGGTGTAAAACATGCATCAATATGAGTAGGGATTAATTCTCCTGGTAAATTTATTTGATGAACTCGATGATTAGGAAAATGTCTTCTTAACCAATTCAAACCCTTTAAATTTGAAGTAAAATTATTATGATAAAATAAATCTTTTCCAAAGCGTAGAATTTCAGCTGCATCAAAAAGAGGTTCTTGTTCAGTTAAAATCATATCTCTGTCTTCAATTTTTTTATATCTGTCTTCTTCAGTTATACCTTCAGGTAAATAATTTGATTTATAAGTTTTAGATGTAAGACGTGGCTTGGGAGCTGACTCCCATCGCATATTCGGATCTTCATCATAGTATTTTTCAAGTAATGGTCTGTAAGCAAGATATTCAAACCACCTACATCGATAAGACATTGGAGCTTCTAGCATTTCATTACCAACAGTTAAGATCACATCTCTAGGTGGCATTGATCCAAATTGGCCATCGTTTTTCCAATCAGGGGTAGAGATTGATTTTGTAAAATCTATAGGAGTTGGGCGATCAACTTGCACTTCATGAGACTCTAAAATTTTTACAAAATTAGTAAGTTGAATGTTTGCTTTATCAATAGACTCTGGATTTCTTGGACCGTGTGAACCGACCATCCCACTATCTTTACTTATTTTTGGTTCCAATGCGGGTTCCATTGGTGGTACATTTGAATTTTCTACTGTACCTACAATAACATGCTTCAAGGTATCCCATTCATTCCAAGAGTTAACAATTGTCATATTTACCTCTATAAATTAAAAGTTAAAAAGTGTAATCTAGTAAATGCATAAATAAGAGGAGTAAATATGGAACTAAAAAATAAAGCACTTTTTAAAGAAAGTTGTTTTGTTGGTGGTAAATGGATAGATAGTGATTCTGGTGAAAAGATTAAAGTAGACAATCCTGCTAACAATGAAATAATTGGCGAAGTTCCTAAATGTTCAACATCTGAAACTACTAAAGCAATAAAAGAAGCACAAGATGCATTTCCTAATTGGAGAGATAAAACTGCAAAAGAAAGGTCTATTATACTGCAAAAATGGGCAAGATTAATTGAGCAAAATGTCGATGACTTGGCTAGAATTATGACTTTAGAACAAGGTAAGCCTCTAGCTGAAGCAAAAGGTGAGATCTTGATGGGAGTTACATATATTGATTTTTATGCAGAAGAAGGAAAAAGAGTTTATGGCGATATCATCCCTGATCCAATGCCAGATAGAAGAATTGTAATTATAAAACAACCTGTTGGGGTAGTAGGTGCAATTACTCCATGGAATTTTCCAAGTACAATGATTACTAGAAAATGTGCTCCTGCACTTGCTGTTGGATGTACTGTTGTTATTAAGCCGGCTAGTCAAACTCCTTATTCAGCACTTGCTCTTGGTGTTTTAGCTAAAGAAGCAGGATTCCCTGATGGGGTGATTAATATTATCACTGGATCTGCAGCAGCAATTGGGAAAGAATTAACTGAAAATCCAATAGTTAAGAAAATATCATTTACTGGTTCTACAGAAGTTGGAAAGGTTCTTTTACAACAAAGTGCATCTACTGTAAAAAAAGTATCAATGGAATTAGGGGGTCATGCACCATTTGTAGTGTTTGAAGATGCTAATATAGATGAGGCAGTAACTGGGGCGATGCTGAGTAAGTATAGAAATTCTGGTCAAACTTGCATATGTGCAAATAGAATTTTCGTTCATGAAAAAGTATATGATGAATTTTTAGATAAATTCACCCAAGAAGTAAATAAGATAAAAGTTGGAAATGGTTTAGAAGAAGGAATAGTGTCTGGGCCACTTATTGATCAACCGTCTTTAATGAAAGTTCTTGATCAAGTTAAAGATGCAGTAAATCAAGGGGCAAAAGTTGCAGTAGGAGGAGATATACACCCACTTGGTGGCAACTTCTTTCAACCAACTGTTCTTTCTAATGTAACGACTAAAGCAAAAATTACTTATGAAGAAACTTTTGGCCCAGTAGCACCATTGTATAAGTTTAGCACAGATGAAGAAGTAATTAAGCTTGCTAATGATACTCCTTATGGTCTTGCTTCATATTTTTATTCAAGAGATATTGGAAGAATTTGGAGGGTAGCTGAAGCTTTAGAATACGGAATGGTAGGCGTAAATACTGGTTTAACAACAAAAGCAGAAATACCTTTTGGAGGAGTTAAAGAATCTGGACTTGGAAGAGAAGGTTCTCGATATGGTTTAGATGATTATTTAAATATTAAATACATTTCTATGGCTGGTATTTAAGAGAGCCACGCGGCTCCTCTTACACCTCCAGAGTCGCCGTGTATATTTTTAACAACTTTTGTATTAAATGTGTCACTAAAAATATATTTTTTTAATGAAGTATCTATATGCTCGTAAATGTAAGAGATATTAGACATTCCACCGCCTAAAACAATAATATCTGGATCTAAAATATTGCAAACTAAAGATAATCCTCTTGCTAGATGGTCAACATAAATGTCTAATGCTTCAATTGCTCTTTGATCATTACTCTTAAATTCTTCTAAAATGGCGTGGGAATCATAATTAGTTTTATGTTTAAGATTGAAACAGCTTGCAAAACCAGGACCGGAAACATATGTTTCCATACAACCACTTTTTTCACAAAAGCATTGTTTTACAAATTTTTTTTCATCATCAGACCTATTAGGTAAACTTATATGCCCCCACTCTCCAGCAATATTATTTTTTCCAGTAAGCACTTTTTGGTTTATAGAAATTCCACCACCAGTACCAGTTCCGATTATTACCCCAAATACAACTGAATGATCTTTCCCAGCTCCATCAACTGCTTCTGATAAAGTGAAACAGTTAGCATCATTTTCTAAGTTTATATTTTTATTAAGTTCTTTTTCTAAATCTGTTTTAAATGGTTTGCCATTTAACCATATTGAGTTAGCATTTTTTACTAAAGCTGAGTCTGTAGATACTGCTCCTGGCATTCCAATACCCACAGATTTAGAGTCTCCAAAATCATTTTCAAATTTTTTAACTATTGAAATTATACCCTTAATTGTTCCATGATAATTTTTTTCAGTTTTAATTCTCGTTCTTGAAAGCTCTTTTCCTGAGTCATCAATTAAAATACCCTCGGTCTTCGTCCCACCGAGATCAATTCCTATTTTCATGTAAAATTTATTTTATAAATTTATTTAGAGTAGGTATTAATAAAACAGCTAGAGCTATTTTAAATAATTCACTTGGAATAAATGGTAATAAGCCAGCTTGTATTGCTTTATTATATCCAATGATTGAACCTAGATACAAAACTCCTAAAGCAAAAATTATAGCAGATCCAATTATAATGCTTATAAAAGATTTTAAGTATGATGTGCTGTAACCTTGATTTGCAAAGTAACTTATAATAACTGCTGCTATAGTCATGCCATATAAGTATCCTGCAGTTGGCCCAGTAAGATACAAAATACCTCCTCCAGCAGCAAATACTGGCAATCCCATAGCTCCTTCAATCAAGTAAGCAACTAAAGTTAAAAAAGATAAACGAACACCATATGTTGAACCAATTAAAAATACTACGAATGTTTGCATGGTCATCGGAACTGGCCAGAACGGAACTTGTACTTTTGCTGAAATAGTTAATAAAAGTGTCCCAAAAAGAATTAGAAGTACATTAATTAAATTTTGATTAAGGCCTTGAAAGATTTTTAAATTATTAATTAATATTCTACTATTATTCATATAAGTTCCTTTATTGACTACTCTTTAAACTATTTTATATTTTGCTTCAAGTTTATCCCAGAAAACTTGCTCTAATTTAACGTTATTTAACTTGTTGATTTGTTTAATGCCAGTTGGTGAAGTTACATTAATTTCAGTAAGATAATTACCAATAATATCAATTCCTACAAAAAAAAGATTGAGCTCTTTTAATTCTTTTCCAATTGTGTCGACTATTTCCTTATCGCGATATACTAATTCGGTCTTTTTAGCTAAACCACCTGCGTGAAAATTTGCCTTAATACTTCCCTTAGCTGGAATTCTTGCAACAGAGCCAACATATTCTCCATCAATAAAAATTATTCTTCTATCACCATCAATTATTTCAGGAATATATTTTTGAGCCATGATTGGCATATCAAAATATTGTCTATCTGTATCAAATCCTTCTAAATGCCCATCTTTACTTCTGTGTATTCCTTCACCACCATTGCCATATAAAGGTTTTGTTATGATGTCTTTATGAATTTTTAAAAAAATATTAATATTATTAACTTTTTGTGAAATTAGAGTTGGTGGCATAAATTCTTTAAATTTAAATGGGAGAATTTTTTCAGCACAATTTCTAACAGCTGTTGGATTATTTATAACAATTGTATTTTTTGGTAAACAATCCAACAAGTAAGTAGAAGTGATATAATGCATGTTAAATGGAGGATCTTGCCTCAAAAAAATAAAACTAAATTTTGACAATTCGATTTCAATTTTATCCGATATAAATCTAAAATAATCTTTATCATGATCAAATAGCTCTATATAAAATCCATTAGCCTTTACAATTCCTGAGTCTAAAAATAAATCATTTGGGTGATAAGCGAATAATTCATAATTTCTTTTTTGACCTTCTAAGCCAATCATAAAAGAAGAATCATAAGCATAATCGATTGTTCTTATATCATCCATTTGAATTGCAATTTTGTGTCTCATTAGAAAATCAATTCTTTATAAATAGGTATTAAAGATTTATTCCAACTTGAATTAAATTGATTAATTAGTAAATCAGCTGGGGAAAAACCACTTTGTAAATTCTTCTCTAGATCTTTCATATGTATAGACTCATCAAACTCACCATTCTTGGATAAGCAATTTCTTTTAACTAAACCTTTCTTCGATAGGTTAAAAAATTCTTTTGCGTAAGAAATTAATTTTTTTCCTTTAAATTCAGTTTGCAACCCTTTTTCAGGAACTCTTTTATTTAAATATTCTCTATCTGCTCCAGACCAACCTTCTGTAATTTCATTTATTTTATTAGATATTTCATCATCATATAAAATGCCGATCCAGAAAGCTGGTTGAGAGCAAATTAGATCCCAATTGCATGCATCCATTGATCGTATTTCCAAATACTGTTTTAATCTTGCTTGAGGAAATAAAGTTGTTAAATGATCTTCCCAATCTTTCAATGTGGCTTCATGCTTAATATTAATTGCTTTACCTTCAAGGTAATCCTTAAAAGTATATTCTGTCATATCTATGTATTCACTATCTCTATTTATGAAGTACATTGGTACATTTAAAGCATAATTTGTATAATTTTCAAAATTAAAATCTTTTTCAAAAACAAATGGCAACACTCCTGTTCTGTCAGCATCTGTATTATGCCAAAAATGTGAACGTAAACTTACATATTTAGAAATTTTACCTTGGTCAAAAGGAGAGTTGGAAAACATTGCTGTTGCAATTGCCTCAAGATTTAACATAATTCTGAACTTTTGAACCATATCTTTTTCAGAAGTATAGTCTATGTTAACCTGGTTAGTGCATGTACGTTTCATCATATGGTGACCTAGTGTGCCAACTTTCTTCATATATTTTTTCATTATTACATAACGTTGCTTTGGCATCCATGGAAAATCATCTAATCCTAAATTAGGCTCAACACCCATTCCTAATAAAATAAAATTTAATTCATTTCCAAGCATCTTTAATTCTCTGAGGTGATTAGTAGTTTCTTCACAAGTTTCATGAATATTATCTAAAGGAGCACCTGATAATTCAATTTGTCCTCCCGGTTCTAATGTAATTGCTTCTTTTCCTTTTTTTAGAGCAATAATAGTCTCTTGGTTATCATCATATAAAGGTTTCCATCCTATTAAAGTAATTTTTTCTAAAATAGTTTTAATGCCATTTTTTTCCTCATAAGAAACGGGTAGAAGTGTGTCTTTATTTAAGATAAATTTTTCATGCTCAACACCAATTTTTATTTTATTTTTTAATTTAATACCTTGATAAAAATATTCAATTAGTTGGTTTTTATTAATCATTATTGTCTTATATCATGAGTTTTAAATAAGTAGATGGTGCGGCTGAGAAGACTTGAACTTCCACAGGATAAATCCCACAGCGACCTCAACGCTGCGCGTATACCAATTCCGCCACAGCCGCATATTTACTAGAATTAAATA
>JBJKYR010000019.1:0-11093 GCA_045560945.1 Alphaproteobacteria bacterium
TTGCTAAATCCATGGGTTATACAAACAAATCATTAAATAAACCTATAGTCGGAATTTGCTACACTGAAAGTGGTTTTAATAATTGTCATAGAAATTTTCCAGAAATTTTAGAAAGTTTAAAAATTGGTATTTTATCTAATGGCGCATTACCAATTGTATTTCCAATGATTTCTCTTGGTGAAACTTTTTTAAATCCAACTTCCATGATGTACAGAAATTTAATGTCAATGTGTGTTGAAGAGATGATAAATGCACAGCCCATGGACTCAGTCATTTTGCTTGGTGGTTGTGACAAAAATATCCCCGCGCTAATGATGGGTAGTTTTTCTACAAATGTTCCATCTGTTCTAATGGTTCCAGGTCCAATGATGACCGGCATGTATAATAATGAGAGAGTTGGTGCATGCACAGATTGTAGAAGATATTGGTCACAATTTAGATCAAATGAACTCTCCAAAAAAGAAATTGAGAAAGTAGAAAATAATTTAGCTACTACCTCAGGAACATGCCCTGTAATGGGAACTGCAAGCACAATGGCAATTTTATCTGAGGTATTAGGCGTTATGCCTATAAATTCTGCTACTGCACCTGCTGTGCATGCTGATAGATTAAGAATAGCAGAAAATACAGGTGAAATTGCTGCAACAAAAATATTACAAAAAAAAATTATTCCTAAAAATTATATAAATAAAAAATCTTTTGAAAATGCTCTTAGAGTTCTGTTTGCAATATCAGGATCAACAAATGCATTAATACACTTAACAGCAATGGCAAGGAGATTAAATATTAAGATTGATTTAAAAAAAATTAATAAAATCTCAAATGAAACTCCAGTTCTTGTTAATTTGAAACCCGTTGGAACAGGCTATATGGAAGATTTTCATAATGCAGGTGGATTAGATAGTGTGCTTTATGAATTAAAAAATAGTTTAAATTTAGAATGCAAAAATTTAGAGGGGGTTTCATTAAAAGAAAGATTAAAAAATTTTAATAATAAACAAACAAACAGATCTTATATTTTTTCCAAAGCAAAGCCTATTAATAAGCAAGGTGGAATTGTCATCTTATTTGGAAGTTTAGCACCTGAAGGCGCTATTTTAAAAAGAGCAGCTGCAACATCAAAATTATTAGAACATGAAGGAAAAGCCTTAGTTTTTACTTCCTTAAAAGATTTATCCAATCGAATAGATGATCCTAATCTAAAAGTTTCTGAGAAAGATATACTAATTTTAAGAAATGCAGGCCCTTCTACTGACTCTGGTATGCCAGAAGCTGGCTATTTACCAATTCCAAAAAAATTAGCAAAAAAAGGAATTAAAGATATGGTAAGAATTTCTGATGCAAGAATGAGTGGTACAGCATTTGGAACTATCATTTTACATGTTACTCCTGAAGGAAGTAAGAAAGGGCCATTATCAATTGTTAAAACAGGAGATAAAATTAAGTTATCTGAAAAAAATAAAACGATTGATTTAATGGTAAGTAAAAAAGAAATACAAAAAAGATTCCAAAAATTAAAATTGAAAAAAAATCAATTTTCTCGTGGTTATAAAAAGCTATATTTAGACTCGATTTTACCTGCCTCTGAAGGGTGTGATTTTAATTTTCTATAATTAATAACTATTTTTGCTCTTTAATATATAAAGTGTAAATTCCAGAAACTGTAATTACTAGTCCTCCAATTAATGTGGGGACATCAGGTAGATCGTCATAAAATATATAACCTAAAATTATTGCCCAAAAAATTAGAGTATAATGAAATGGTTGAATAATACCCGCTCTAGCCAAACTTAAAGCAATGATTTGAAAATAGAGACCTAAAGAAAAGAAAAAGCCCATAGCTATAAAAAATATTAATGATAAATTCATTAAAGGCTGCCAATAATTATACCCTATCATTCCCATTAATATGATTCCTACTATTGATGTGTAAAATAAGCATGTTTCGTTCGAGTCTTTTTCAGAAGCTTTTCTAGTTACTACTTGATAAATGCTTAGAAAAAAAGCACCCACAAGTGGGATTAATGACTTAGGATCGAATATTGATAAACCTGGTCTCATAATAATCAAGACACCAATAAAACCGATGAAAATTGCAATCCATGTTCTAAGAGAAACATGCTCTCTCAAAATTAAGGCAGATAAAGCTACAACTATTACTGGTGTAAGAGAAGCTATACTATGAACATCTGCTAGCGATAAATAACGAAATGCCAATATAAAACAGCCTGACTCAACAATAGACAAAACACTTCGCAATAATTGAATTTTAATATTACCCGACTTATAAAAAGTATAATTTTTTTTTCTTTTTGCCTCAACTAAAGATAAAACTAATACAAAACAATATTTTATAAACAATAATTGAAAAACTGAATGATAGATAACAGCCGTTTTTTGCACAACATCTAATAGAGAAAAAGAAAAATAAGCCATCACTGCAAACAGCATACCTAGACTCTCTAATGATTTAAATTTTATCAAAATATTTATAAATTTGTATATATGAAGTTATAAAAATCATTTTTTAAATCTGGAAGTCCACTAAATACTTGTGTCATTAATAGTGCACTCATATTTTTAGATTTATCTACAAGGAAGTATGTTGAGGCAGCTCCTGACCATCCAAATTCTCCAACTGATCCAAGGTTGTTTTGTTTTTCAGGGTGCATTAATGTTCTAAAGCCCATTCCCCAACCATAAGGCTCTAAATCATTAACATAATTTACATCAATTACCGTACTTACTGATCTAATTTCAATCGGAAAGTAATAATCTTCTAAGGCATTACTATTAAGCAGTTTTAATGATTTCTGATTTAAAATAGTTTGTCCTTTTTCTGTTTTTCCCGTTTTTAACATTTTGGCAAAAATTGCATAATCTTTAATTGTAGAAAATAACCCATGACCACCTCTAGCAAATTTTTCTTCATTAACAGGATATTGATAATTTTCAATTTTTTGTAATCCTGGATAGTAATTTACCAGCTGGGATTTTGATGAATCATAAGCATAAGACTCCATCAATCTATCTTCGGAATTCTTTGGAATTGAATAATTAGTTTCATGCATTTCTAAAGGATAGAATATTTCTTCCATTAAGATATTTTGTAGGGAATTTTGTTGTATAATTTCTATTATTCTCCCTAGTACATCCATTGAAACAGAATATCGCCATTTAGTTTTTGGTCTAAAAAGCAACGGTATATCTGCTAATTTTCTTATTTCTTCTTCTAATGTTGAAGTGTCGGAATGAAATAGTTTTATTTTTTCATACTCTATTCCAATTGGGTCATCCAACATATTATATGAAAATCCAGCGGTATGCAGAAGTAAATCTTTTATAGTAGGATAATCATTAATCTCACTTACATCATTAATCTCACTATTTTCCTGATTCATAACTTTTAAATTTTTAAATTCTGGCAAATATTTAATTATCGTATCATCAAAACTTAATTTGTTTTGTTCAATTAATTTTAGAGCAACAACAGCAACTATTGGTTTCGTCATAGACCATATTCTGTATACTGTGTTATCTAAAACAGGTTGTTTTGTATGAATATTATTAAATCCATATTTGCCAGAAAATTCTTTATCTCCAATATTAATTTGCCATTGAAATCCAGGGTACAATCCTTGATCAACATATTTTGCTAGTCGATTATTTAATTCTTTTAAATCTTGCATTTATTTATGTGTAAAGTATTTTGATAGTTAGAAAGTAATATATGAAAAACAATCTATTGCAAAAAGAACTTATAGACTTATTAGAAGATCGGTTTACGACTTCAGAATCAGTACTGGCTAATTTTTCTAAGGGTGAAGATGCCTATGATCCTATCAAACCTCAAGCAGTTGTATTTCCAAACTCAAATAAAGAATTATCTAAAATACTAAAACTTTGTAATGCTCATGGAACTCCTGTTGTGCCTTATGGTACGGGCACATCTTTAGAGGGTCATGCTGTAGCTAATGCTGAAGGAATAACAATTTCTCTAGAAAAATTTGATAAAATTTTAAAAGTAAATGCTAATGATTTTGATTGTAGGGTCCAAGCAAATGTATCAAGAGAACAATTAAATGAAAATTTAAAAGATAAAGGAGTTTTTTTTCCAATTGATCCAGGTGCAAATGCAGCTTTGGGTGGAATGGCAGCTTGTTCCGCTTCTGGAACAATGGCGGTTAAATATGGCACGATGCGAACAGTAGTGATGGGATTAACAGTAGTACTTGCAAATGGTCAAATTATCAAAACTGGAACAAGGGCAAAAAAATCATCTGCTGGCTATAACTTAACTAATCTATTTGTTGGATCAGAGGGAACACTTGGAATCATTACAGAAGTTCAGCTTAAATTATCTCCTATTCCTGAAAGTATTATGAGTGCTGTATGTCAATTCCAAGATCTAGAATCTGCGGTAATAACCGCTCAAGAAATTATTCAATATGGCGCTTCTATTGCTAGAATTGAATTATTAAATAAAGATCAAATGGAAATAAGTATAAAATATTCAAACTTAGATAATTTTACACCTTTACCAACTTTATTTTATGAATTTCATGGAAGTGAAGATTCAAATAAAGAATCAATTGAAATTGTTGAAGAAATTTCAAAAAGTCATAATGGAAGTGATTTTACATGGGCCAGAACAACGGAAGAAAGAAATAAAATATGGAAAGCAAGACATAATGTCTATTATTCAGTTAAGGCACAAGGAAACGATATAAGAATTTATACTACAGATGTATGTGTGCCCATTTCAAATTTAGTTGAGTGTATTCAGTTTGCAGAAAATGAAATTCAAAATAATGGACTAAAGGCACCTATGGTAGGGCATGTTGGTGACGGAAATTTTCATGTAACAATTATATATGATCCTAAAAAAGAAGATCAATATAAATATATTAGAAGTTTTAGTGATAAATTAATTGACAAAGCTCTTAAACTAGAGGGAACTATAACGGGAGAACATGGAATTGGTCTTCAAAAAAAAGAGTATTTACTTAAGCAGCATCCAGATAATATACATTTAATGAAATCAATTAAAAAAAGTTTTGACCAAAATAATATAATGAATCCAGGTAAAATTTTTGATTAATGACTATGTCTTTTTACTGCAGAACCTCTTTTGCCAACTAAAAAATCTAAATCCGCACCTTTATCTGCTTGCATAACATGATCAATGTACATTTTTTGGTATCCACTTTTAATGTCTGGTAAAATAGGTTGATAAGATTTTATTCTTTCAGCTATTATTTCATCTGAAACATCTAAATGCAACCTGCCATTGTTAACATCAACTTCAATAAAGTCACCATTTTGTACAGCTGCTAAAGGACCTTTAATTGCAGCTTCAGGAGAAGTATGAAGAATTACAGTACCAAAAGCCGTACCACTCATCCTTGCATCTGAAATTCGTATCATATCTCTAATGCCTTTTTTAAGAATTTTTTGAGGAAGTCTCATATTCCCTACCTCTGCCATACCTGGATATCCTTTAGGTCCACAGTTTTTTAAAACTAAAATAGAATTTTCATCAACTTCTAAATTTGGATCATCAATTTTTTCATGAAATTCTTCTATGCTTTCAAACACTACGGCTCTTCCCTTATGTTTCATTAATTCAGGACTTGCTGCTGAAGGTTTTAGAATAGCCCCATCAGGCGCAATATTACCTTTTAAAATTTTTATACCTCCATCATTAATAAGTGGTGATTCAAAGTCTTTAATTACATCCTTATTCCAACATTCTGCATTTTTATTATTTTCTTCAATAGTCTTACCATTTGCTGTTAAAGTATTTTTATGAAGTAAATTTCTATCTAGTAACTGTTTAATGACCGCGGGTACTCCTCCTGCATAATAAAAGTCTTCCATTAAGTATTTTCCTGATGGTTGTAAGTTAACAAGAGTTGGAATATCTTTCCCACATTTCTCCCAATCCTCAAGCGATAAATTTATTTCCAATCTGCCTGCAACAGCCGCAAGATGTATGACTGCATTGGTTGAGCCTCCAATCGCACCGTTGACTTTAATTGCATTTTCGAAAGATTCTTTAGACACAACTTTTGACATAATAAGATTTTCTTTAACCATTTCTACTATTCTTATTCCTGACATGTGAGCTAATGAATAACGTCTTGCATCTACTGCTGGTATTGCTGCATTATGAGGAAGTGACATTCCAAGAGACTCTACCATACTCCCCATTGTTGAAGCAGTGCCCATCGTCATACAATTTCCCTTGGATCTACTCATTGAAATTTCTGCTGCAGCGTAATCATCTTCAGTAATTTTTCCTGCACTTAAATCAGCATCTAATTCCCAAACACCTGTTCCTGAGCCAATCGTTTCTCCTTTATGATGGCCATTTAGCATTGGACCTCCAGAAACACCAATTGTAGGAATATCTACACTTGCTGCACCCATCAAAAGAGAGGGTGTGGTTTTATCACAACCCATTAATAAAACGACTCCATCAATTGGATTGCCTTTTATCGCTTCTTCAACATCCATACTCGCTAGATTTCTAAACAACATTGCAGTAGGTCTTAAATTAGATTCACTTGCAGAAAACACTGGAAACTCTAATGGAAATCCTCCCGCTTCATATACTCCTTTTTTTACTGACTCAGCTATCTCTCTAAAATGACCATTACAAGGAGTTAATTCTGACCAAGTATTACAAATACCAATTACAGGGCGACCATCAAATAGATGGCTTGGATGTCCTTGGTTGCGCATCCATCCTCTATGAACAAAGGTATCTCTTTTATGTGTTTTTGAATTATACCACTCTGCTGATCTATATCTTTTTTTCTCTGACATGCTTATTCATTTTATATTATATTAATAAATAATTTAAAGAAACGAAAACTTATAGCACTGTTAATAAATGCTCTGCTGATGATACCTTATACTCCCCTGGCTCTTCTATAAATATATTTTGAATAATGTTATTCTTGACTATCATTGTAAACCTCTTTGATCTCATACCCATAAAATTTTTAGATTTATCTACAATTAGATTAAAGTTTTGACAAATTTCTCCATTGCCATCAGCAATGCCAATTATCTTATCACCATCATCATAACTCAATAACCAGGCATTCATGACAAATTTATCATTTACCGACAAACAATAAATATCATCAATTCCTTTACTTATTAATTGTTGATGTAATTTAATAAAACTAGGCATGTGTTTTTCAGAGCAAGTAGGTGTAAATGCTCCCGGAACACCAAATATAATAACGTTTTTATTTTTTAATTCCTCAGCCAGAATAACTTCTGATGTTATATTTTTTTCTATAATAGGGACTTTTATTAATGGAATAGAATTATTCATATTTTATTTTATTTATTACTTCTAATATTTCTTTTTCAGAAAGCAACTCTGATAATAATACTCCATCAGGAAAGTTCTTAGAAAAAAATGCATTAAAAGGAATGCCAAATCGCTTATATTTTTCCAAAAAAACATTTATCTTTTTATTAGGTCTAGTCCAATCAGCCCTAACAAGCAAAATATTATTTTCTTCAAATAATTTTATTATTTTATTTGAATTAAGAACATTAACCTTGTTAAATTGACAAGTAGCGCACCAATCTGCAGTTATATCTAAAAAAATAACCTCATCTTTGATTACAAGCTGATTGATATCTACTTCAAAAAAATTTAACCATCTTTCATCATATTTTAAAGCTGGATTATTTTGCAAGCTTTTTACTGAAGGTAAATAAAAAATACTTAATAAGATTAAAATAGTAATAATATTTTTAAAGTAAGGTATTTTTTTTCGATAAGATAAAATTAAAAATAATATTAAAAACAAAACTAAAAAACTTAAAGTAAAGAAGTTTAATAAAATATTAGATAGCCAAATAACTGTAGCTAAAAGCAATAATCCCAAAAAAAATTTAACATAAATCATCCATTTTCCAGGTTTAGGTAAAAAATTTACTAGTTTTGGAAAGATGGCTACTAATAAATATGGTGAACTCATACCCATACCCATAAATAAGAATATATTAATTCCTATTAAATAATTTTGAGTAAATGCTGCTGTTATAGCAGTTCCAACAAAAGGCGCTGAACAAGGTGTTGCCATTAATGTTGCAAAAAATCCATTGAAGAAGTCTTTTAAATATAAATTATTATTATTTAGAGAAATAAAATTTGTGATTCTGCTTGGTGGGTTTATTTCAAACTGATTAAACATATTCATCATAAATAAAAAGATTACTAAGGTAATAAAAATTAAAAAGTATGGTTGTTGGAATTGCATTCCCCAAGAAATTGAAAATTTAAAATATTGTAAAAATAAAAATATTAAGCCTAAGAGTATAAATGAAAAAATAATTCCAAAAGCTGTAGTTAAAAAACTAACTCTGGCATTTTTTTGTCCAGATGAAAAAACTGACATTAGTTTTATGGAAAGAATGGGAAAGACACAAGGCATTACATTCAATATTAAGCCTGCTAATAATGATATCAAAATATAATAGATGTAATTATTATTTGCTTTTACAGGAGGTGAAATATTTTTTACCTGCACATCTAATATATTGATAAAATTGTGATTTTCATCCTGAATAATAATTTCTATGGGAAATTGTTCGTTTGTAATCAAATCTTTGGCATATTTGAATTCTGCTGTAATCAATTTATTATTATTTGAATAAACCATAGAATTTTTTACAACTGGTAGACCAAAAGGTGTATGTAAAAAAAAATTTGTATTAAAAAAACTCTTCTCTGTTTCTACAATTATTTTAATTAAGGAATTTTTATTATCTTTATAAACACTTGCATTAATATTTTTAATATAAGAGCTATCAAAATTATGCTCAGGTAAAAAAGATAGAGCTCTTTCCATTATATAAATATTATCACTAAGTTCTTTATTTCCAGCAGGAATGTCTAAAATAACTCTTGCATCACCAGGAATGCAGATTTCTTTACATATTAAAAAATTTACTTGCAGATTAACAAAAGTATCCTTTGACTCATCAGTTATTTCAATTTTAAGTGGAAAAATTACATTATTTTGATAACCTAATGATGTAAGGCCTAATATTTGAAATTTTTCAGGGGTTGGCCATAAGATTTCTAAATTATTAATATTAGATGAGTTTTCCCATAAAATATTTTGAGCAAAACCTCCATCCCCAGGAGATTTCCAATAAGTTTTCCAACCTGGGTCCATTTCATACTCAAGTCCAATTAATAACTCTTTATTATTATTTTGTGAGTAAGGAGAGATTATTCTTACCTTTGCAGAATCACCAACACTCCAATCACTGGACAAAGCAAAAACATTAGTGCAAAAAAAACTAACAAATAATATATATATAAAAGGTCTTAATAAAATGTATAAAATATTCATCTAAATTAATTTCTAATATATAGTATTACACTATTGAAATACTATAAATAATACGAATATATATAATTATGAATTTAACTGGAAAGCTATTAATTTCAATGCCCTCTCTTGAAGATGAGAGGTTTTATAAAACTGTTATTTACATTTGCGCTCATTCATCTGAGGGCACAATGGGAATAATAATAAATAAAAAAATTGATTACGATTTATATCCTGATTTATTGGAGCAACTAGGTATCGATAAACCTCTAAGTGGTAAAAAATTGTATATCCGATACGGTGGACCTGTTGAAACAGGTAGAGGCTTTGTCTTGCACTCTGACGAAATAATACAAAAAGAAACACTATCTATTGGAAAAGGAGTTGCATTAACTAGTACTGCAGAATTTTTTGAAGATTTATCAAAAGGTAAAGGTCCTGAAAATAGTATATTTGCATTAGGTTATGCTGGATGGGGAGCAGGTCAAATAGAAAAGGAAATACTTGCTAACAGTTGGATGACACTTTCTGCTGACTCTAAATTCTTATTTGATGACGAAGTATCAAATAAGTGGAGTAAGGCTTATAATTTATTGGGAATTGATCCTAATAAGTTATCTCAATTTTCAGGTAGAGCCTAATTATAAAATAATTTCAAAAATTCTTTCTTTATCTTTTTCAGATATTTTTTTTATTTTAAATTTATCTGTTTTTACTAGTTTGTTACCTTTATTTGTGACAAAAGATTTCATTTTTAAAACTTCTTTTTCAGGCATTTTTCTTTCATATTTTAAAACATATTTTTTTTTGCTACCATAAATACTGTTTTCATAACTCTCCTTATATTATATAAAATGACATTGGTTAACTATTATAGATTTTTTTTTGACTCCTAATCCAATCAAGTACCATATGATATAATTCATCAGATAAAAAATAATTTTTTACTCTCTTATCTTTCTTATCCTCAATTTTAAATAAAAATTTTTGATCTAAACCTTCATTAAGAAGATTTTGAATACTTGATCTAGATCCTAGTGTTTTTGGAATACTTAGGCAGATTTTTTCATAAGAAATTCCCTCTAATTTATTGAAGGAGAATATTTCCATTATAGTTGCATAATGTAAAATCGATTTATTAAAAAACTTACCAAACTTATCGTTACTACTTAAACTAGAATATAAAGCTTCTTTATTAAGTTTAATTATTTGTTCTGCATTCATAATTTTTCCCCAATTAAACATGTAGAGGAGCAACCTCCTCTACATATTCTATTTTTATGACATAATTATTAAATTTTAGTCTCTAATTGAATATGCCATTACTCCAACTTCAGCTTTATCAGTTCCAAGTTTTTCTGCTTCTTCACTTATTCTTATTCCAAAACTAATTTTCATTAGATACCAAATAATAAAGGCAACAACGAAAACAAAAATATTAATCCATAGGATTCCATACAGCTGAGACCCAAAATTAGTACCAGAATTAGTAAGCGGTACTGCTAATGTTCCCCAAATACCAGCAAAACCGTGAACTGGGATAGCTCCAACAACATCATCTATTTTAAATCTAATCAATAATAATGTTCCGTAGTAGACAACTAATCCTCCAATACCACCAATAATTATTGCCATGATAGGAGAAGGTGTAAGAGGCTCTGCAGTAATAGCTACAAGTCCGCCTAAAGCACCGTTAAGCATCATCACAACATCAGTTTTACC
>JBJKYR010000020.1:0-10517 GCA_045560945.1 Alphaproteobacteria bacterium
GCATTGCTGATGATTTGTATAAAATGTTTCATGTTTATTTTGGTGGCATAAAAGGTGGTTTGGCAATTGGTACAATGGGAATGATGGTTGCAATCTCTGCAATGAATGGTTTGAGTGTTGCAGGTATGGCTATCGGAGCAACCATTGCTCTCCCGGCAATGTTAAAACTAGGTTACGATAAAAGAATGATCACAGGTGTAGTACAAGCCGGAAGCTCTCTTGGAATTTTAGTGCCTCCAAGTGTTGTTCTAGTACTTTATGGAATGATTGCAAGACAACCAGTCAGTAAATTATGGTTGGCCGGTATTTTTCCTGGAATAATGATGGCAACATTATTCATCTTATACATTTATATTAGATGCAAACTTCAACCTGAATTAGGTCCAGCACTTCCAAAAGAAGAAAGACAAATTACAAGAGCTGAAAAATTTAAATTACTGCAAGCAGGATTAATACCTTTTGCAATTTTCTTTTCTATGACTGGTTTATTTTTAATGGGCATAGCAAGCTTAGTTGAATGTTCAGCTGTAGGCGCTTTTGGTGCAACATTAGCTGCTCTATTAAAAGGAAAACTTACTTGGAATGTTATTGAAAGCACTCTGAAAAAAACTTTAGGTGTATCGTGTATGTTTATGTGGATCATTTTAGCAGCTCTTAGTTTTGGAGCTGTCTTTGATGGTATTGGGGCTGTCAGGGCAATTGAAACTTTATTTATAGAAAGATGGAATTTGAGTCCTTGGGGTGTTTTAATAATGATGCAACTATCATATATTTTAATGGGAATGTTTTTAGATGATACAGCTATGCTTGTAATTGTAGCACCTTTATATGTTCCACTGATTATAGCTTTAGGTTTTGATCCTATTTGGTATGGTGTCTTATATACAATCACCTGTCAAATTGCGTATATGACACCTCCATTTGGTTATAATTTATTTTTAATGAGAGCAATGGCTCCAAAAGAAATTAATTTGATGGATATTTATAGATCTATTATTCCTTTTGTTCTTGTAATGTGTCTTGGTTTAGCGATAGTAATGATTTTCCCTGAAATAGCTACTTGGCTCCCAGAATATGTATCAAGAAAATAATTTATTAAATTAGTTTATTTTCTTGATTTATAACTTTTTACATATCAAGATATTAAAATTATTTATTATTTAAAACTTTAGGAGGTAATTAAATGAAAAATAAAAAAAATATCACTAAAAGACGTGAATTTTTAAAAAAAGCGGGTTTAGTATCTGCAGGTGCTATAGGTGCTTCAACATTAGCAGCGCCATATGCATACGCGGCAACTAATCCTATAAAGTGGCGACTTCAGACGTATTCAGGCGCTCCTTTAGGTGCCCATGTTGTGCTTCCACAAATTGAAGCATTTAACAAAGCAGCTCATGGCGAGATGGAAATTGAACTTTATTATGCTGATCAATTAGTTCCAACTGATGAATTATTCAGAGCGATGCAAGCTGGTACTATTGATGCTGTGCAAAGTGATGATGCAACAATGGGATCTCCAGTTGATATATCTGTATTTGGTGGATATTTTCCATTTGCAACTCGTTACAGTTTAGATGTTCCTGCAATGTTTAAGTATTATGGATTAGATAATATTTGGGCTGAAGCTTATGGTGAAGTAGATAATGTTACATGGCTTAGTACTAGTGCTTGGGATCCTTGCCATTTATTTACAGTTAACAAACCAGTTAGATCTTTAGCAGATATGAAAGGTCTTAGAGTTTTTGGTGTTCCAACAGCTGGACGTTTTATGGCTAAGTATGGTTTAATACCGGTTATTGTTCCTTGGGATGATGTTGAAGTAGCAATGCAAACTGGTGAGCTAGATGGAGTATGTTGGTGTGGATTCACAGAGGCATATGAAGTTGGATGGGCTGATATATGCAACTATGCTCTAACAAACTCAGTTACAGGCGCTTGGTTTGGTTCATATTTTGCTAATTCAAAGAGTTGGGGTAAGCTTTCTCCAAAACTTCAAGAATTATTTAAAATGTCAATTGATCAATCACATTATTACAGACAAGTATGGTATTGGGGTGGAGAGGCAGATCTTCGTGTTAACGGCAAGAAGATGGAGCTCACAAGTATACCTGCTAATGAGTGGAGCCAGGTTGTTAAGGATGCTTCAGGTTTCTGGGATGAAGTTGCAAGTCAAAGTCCAAGAAGTGGAAAAGTTGTTGAGGCATTTAAATTATATGCTTCTACAATGGATGCAGCTGGATATCCTTACAGATAATTGATTTAAATTTTAATTTAAGCATCTCGTTTAACGAGATGCTTTAAGGTCTTGCTTTTAAACCACCATCTACAATTATTTCTGTTCCTGTAATAAAACAACTTTGCTCACTTAATAAGAATAATACTGTATCAGCAATGTTTTCAGGTTTTCCAACTCTTTGAAGAGGAATAATTTTAGTTAAATTTTTCTTTGCATTTGGATTTTTTTTCCACCGTTTTTGCATTGGAGTTTCAACTGGTCCAGGCAATATACTATTGGAGCGAATATTTTTATTAGCATATTGAATAGCTATAGATTTTGATAATCTAATCATAGCTGCTTTTGAAGCTCCATATGCTTCTTGAGGCTTATCATCTCCACTTAAGGCATCAATTGAAGATATGTTTACAATTGAACCAAATTTATTTTTTTTCATGTTTGGTAGTATTTTTTTTATTACTATCAGCATAGATTTTAAATTTATTGTAAAAACTTTATCCCAAATATCATTTTTAATTTTTTCTAAACCTATGTCTTTATCAAACCATAAAACACCTGCGGCATTAACGATATAATCAATTCTTTTTTCTTTTTTTATAAATTTATTGATTGCTTGATTAATTTCGTTTTCATTACTTAAGTCAACTTTTTCAAAATAAATGAATTTATTTTTACTAATATTAGGTTTGTTAATATCAAGTATTAGAACCTTAATTTTTAATTTTGCTAGTTTTTTTGATACATCTAGACCAATTCCTCCTGATCCACCTGTAACTACAGCTACTTTCCCTTTAAAAATAAGTTTCATTGTTTTAAATTATAAAAAAATTAATTGATTTAATATCTTAAAATCACTAAATCGTAAACATGCTTAAAACTATTTCACCTATTGATAATTCAGTTTATTTAGAGAGACCATACGCTAGTTCAAGTGAAATTGAAAATGTGCTTGAACAATCAAATCAATCAAAAATAGTATGGAAAAATACAAGTTTAGTGGAAAGAAAAGAATTAGTCTCTAGATTTGTTGATAGCTTTTTATCTAATAACAAAGAAATTGAAGAAGAGTTATGCAGGCAAATGGGAAGACCAATATCTCAATGTTCAGGCGAAATGCGTGGTTTTGAAGAAAGAGCTAAATACATGATTGAAAATGCAGATAGAGCATTGCAGAGAGTTATTTCAAAAAATGATAGTGAGTTTGATAATTATGTGATGAAAGATCCATTAGGAACAATATTTGTAATAGCTCCCTGGAATTATCCTTACAATACATCTGTAAATTCTATCGTTCCCAGTTTACTTGCTGGTAATTGCGTAATTTTAAAACATTCATCACAAACACCTCTTTGTGCTGAGCAATTACTAAAGGCATCAGAAAAAGCTGGTATACCAAAAAATGTTTTTCAAATTTTACATTTAGATCATACTTCTACTTCACAAGTAATCTCTGATAGTCGTATTGACCATGTGCTGTTTACCGGTTCTGTTTCAGGAGGCATAGAAGTTAAAAAAGCAATTGGAACAAGGTTTATTGGTGCTGGTTTAGAATTGGGTGGAAAGGACCCAGCCTATGTTAGAGCTGATTGTAATTTTAAGCATGCAGTTGAAAATTTAGTAGACGGATCTTATTATAACTCAGGTCAATCTTGTTGTGGAATAGAAAGAATATATGTTGATGAGAGTATTTTTGATAATTTTATTGATTCCTTTAAAGAGCAGACTGAAAAATATAATTTAAATAATCCACTTGAAGACTCAACTAACCTTGGACCAGTTGTAAAATTAAGTGCTGCAAATACTATACGAAAACAAATTTCTAGAGCAATCAGCAAAGGTGCCAAAAATATTATTGATGAAAATAAATTTAAAATTGATAATTCTGATAATTGTTATGTATCTCCATCAGCTCTTATAAATGTTGATCATAGTATGGAATTTATGATGGAAGAAACTTTTGGTCCAACTGTTGGAATTATGAAAGTCAAAAATGAAGAAGAGGCAAAAACTTTAATGAATGATAGCCCATATGGTTTAACGGCAAGTATTTGGACATCTGACAAAGAATTTGCATATAATTTTGGAAAAAAAATACAAACTGGAACTTTTTTTATGAATAGGTGTGATTATTTAGATCCTGGTTTGGCTTGGACAGGTGTAAAAGATACTGGTATGGGTGTAACATTATCAGTATTGGGATTTGATCATTTAACAAGAGCTAAAAGTTATCATTTAAGGAACGTATAACTCATATGATGTCAATGAATTGGAATTATCCAACTACCATGTGGTTCGGCGAAAAAAGAATTAATGAAATTCAAAAAGCTTGTGAAAGTTTAAATATTAATAATCCTTTAATAGTAACTGATCCAGGTATATTAAAAACAGATATTATTAAAAAAATAAATAACTCTTTAAACCGTAAAGCAAATATTTATAGTGAAGTTCAGTCAAACCCAACTGGAAAAAATGTTGACCACGGGGTTTCTTATTTCAATTCAAATTCTCATGATGGTGTAATTGCTGTTGGTGGAGGTTCTGGAATGGATGTTGGTAAAGGAATAGCATTTATGGCTGAACAAAAAAGGCCATTATGGGATTTTGAAGACATAGGAGATTATTGGACAAGAGCAAATAGTGAAGTTATCAAGCCTATAATCGCTGTGCCCACAACAGCAGGTACAGGATCAGAAACTGGCAGAGCAGGAGTATATACTAATGAGAAAACTCATGAAAAAAAAATAATTTTTCACCCAAAGATGCTTCCATCAATTGTTATTTTGGATCCAGAGTTGACAATACCACTCCCAAAATCTTTAACAGCTTTTACTGGAATGGATGCACTGGCTCATTGCTTAGAAGCTTACAGTTCAAATTTCTTTCATCCTTTATCTCAAGGAATAGCTCTAGAAGGAATGTTTATGATAAAAAAATATTTAATAAAAGCTTATGAGGATGGATCTAATATGGAGGCAAGAGGTAACATGCTAGCCACTTCGTCAATGGGATCTATTGCTTTTCAAAAAGGTCTAGGGGCGATTCACTCTCTCAGCCACCCAGTAGGTGCAATTTATAATACACATCATGGTTTAACTAACGCTGTTTTTATGCCTTATGTTCTTAAAAAGAATAGAAATGCTATCGAGGAAAAAATTATATCTTTATCTAAATATTTAAATCTTAAAAACACAACTTTTGATGGTTTCATGAGCTGGATATTAGATTTAAGAAAGCAATTATCTATCCCTCATACCTTAGCTGAATTGATTGATGATGATTCTAAGTTTACAGAAATGAGTAAAATGGCAAAGGAAGACCCTTCTACAGGTGGCAATCCTATTAAACTTGAAGTGTCTGATTTTTTTAATCTTTATCAAGACTCTTTTAAAGGTAATTTATAAATAACTAAATATATTACATGGTTGCGCCAATAACCCATGGATTAAATTCATCATCTCCATAATCATTTATTTCACTTTTTGTTTTTTTTCCAGAAGCGACACTAATTAATTCATCAAATATATCCCGTCCAACTTCTTCTACAGACTTTATTCCATCCATTATAGTTCCAGCATTTATGTCCATATCTTCATAAAGATTATTATACATGTTTGTATTTGTTGCTATTTTTAGACTCGGAGTAGGCTTAAAGCCAAAACAAGAACCACGACCTGTTGTAAAACAAATCAAGTTAGCCCCTGAAGCAACTTGTCCGGTAACAGAAACAGGATCATAACCAGGGGAGTCCATAAACTGAAGCCCTTTCTTAGAAATTTTTTGTCCATAATCTAGAACATCAACCAATTCAGTATGCCCACTTTTAGCAATAGCCCCAAGAGATTTCTCTAAGATAGTTGTTAATCCGCCTTTTTTATTCCCTGGCGAGGGATTATTATCTAGACTACCTTCATTAATCTCAGTATATTTTTTCCACCAACTAATTTGATCATTTAGTTTATTAATTAATTTATCTTCTGTAGTTCTCTCAACTAACAGATGTTCTGCCCCATATATTTCTGGTGTTTCTGAAAGAATTGCACTTCCACCATGTTGAATAAGCATATCTGTTGCAATGCCAAGTGCAGGGTTCGCAGTAATTCCTGAATATGAATCTGAACCACCACATTGTAATGCTAAATTTAAATCTGATAAAGGCATGTCTATTCTTTCAATTAAATTCAGTTTATGCATCTCATCAATAATTTTTTTATAAACTTTATTTATTATGCTATTCGTGCCACCTTCATCTTGAATATTTAAATATTCAATTTCATTATTTAAATTTTCGTTTTTATATAAAGATATTTGAGCACATTCACATCCAAGCCCTATTACAAATACTTTTCCAAAATTAGGGTGTGTTTTAAATCCATCAATTGTTCTGTTAAAAACATTCATACCTTTTCCAGATATATTCATTCCACAACCAGATGAATGTTTTAAACATACTGCACCGTCAATATTCATGTAGTTATTTTCATTTAAGTACTTATTCAGTTTATCTGCAATTTTTTTTACAACTGTTGCAGAACAATTAACGGTGCTAATTAATCCAATATAATTTCTTGTTCCTACATTCCCATTTTTTCTAAGAAAGCCTTTAAAGTGTCTGCCTTTTATATATTTAGAAATTTTAGAAATTTTATTTTTTTTATAGGATCGAGAAAATTCGTGAAACGCTAGATTATGAGAGTGAACGTGCGAACCCTTTTTAATGTCTTTTGTTGCAATACCTATGATTTGTCCATACTTATAAATGAGTTCTTTTTTATTAATGTCTTTAAGACTAATTTTGTGGCCATATGGGATATTATTTTCAGCTTTTAAATCAGAATTTATTATTGAACCAAAAGGAATATTCATTGAAGCAACAGCTACATTATCAAGAGCATTTAATTTGATTATATTAAACATTATGATAATTACTAAAGATAACTAAAAATAATTAAAGTAATTTATGAATGAAATAGCCAAGTATTCATCGCTAGAAGATAAGGTAATTATTATTACGGGAGGAGCTTCTGGAATAGGTACCTCAATTGTAGAGCAATTTTTGCATCAAGGTTCAAAAGTAGCTTTTTTAGATAAAGAAGAAAATTTAGGTAAGAGTCTTGTTGAAAAATCTGCTAATTTTAAACATACGCCTGTATTTAAACATTGTGATCTAACAAATATCGAAACCCTTAAAAACACTATTAACGAAATCAGAGATGAGCTCGGATTAATATCTATTTTAGTGAATAATGCAGCAAATGATGAAAGGCATTCTATTGAAAGTGTAACTGAGGAATTTTGGGATGATAGAATGAATGTTAATTTAAAGCATTATTTTTTTGCTATTCAGTCTGTATGTAAAGATATGGAAAAACTAGGTGATGGAAAAATAGTTAACATAGGAAGCTTTTCTTGGATGCTTGGACAAGGTAATATGCCTGCTTATACTACAGCAAAATCAGCTGTAATGGGTTTAACAAGAACTATCGCTAGAGATTTAGGTAAGTTTAATATTCGCGTAAATTGTGTTGTTCCAGGGTGGATAATAACTGAGCGTCAAAAAAAACTATGGTTAACTCCTGAAGCTGAGAAAGAACAATTAGAGAGACAGTGTATTAAACGAATGCTTGTTCCTGAGGATATAGCAAAAGCAGTTTTATTTTTTGCTTCAGACCAAAGTTCAGGATGCACTGCTCAAAATTATGTTATTGATGGCGGGGTTGTAAACTAGTGCAAAAAAAAGAAAAAATTGCATTTGGAAAACTTAATTTATTAAGAAATGATCAACTTAATAATCAGAAAAGAATCAAAATAGGTTTTATCGGAGGAGGACCAAACTCATTCATAGGATATACTCATCGTTTAGCTGCCAGGTTTGATAATCGATTTGATTTTGTTGCTGGAGTTTTTTCAAAAGATAAAAATAAATCAATAGCTTTTGGTAAGTCTCTTGGACTAGATCCAGAACGTTGTTACAATGATTTTAAAACTATGGCAAAAAAAGAATCTGATAGGGCAGATGGTGTAGAGGCAATAGGTATAATGACTCCCTCAGGTGATCATTATAAAATTGCAAAAGAATTTATAAAGAAAAAAATTCATATTATATGTGATAAACCATTAACTGCAAAAATAGAGGATGCGATTGCTCTTGAAAAAATCGTAAAAAAATCAAATATTATTTTTGCCCTAACTCATAATTATTCTGCATATCCAATGTTACGAGAAGCAAAAGAATTAGTTTCAAAAAATAAAATTGGTAAAATAAAAGTAATTAATGTTGAGTATCCTCAAGGATACACAGTTGCTGTTAAAAAAAAGGATGAAAAAAGTACATTAAAATGGAGATTAGATAAAAACATGTGTGGACCATCAATGATTTTAGCTGAAATTGGAACTCACGCTTATCATCTTATGAGATACGTCACAGGACTTGAGGTAAAAGAAGTATCTGCTGAAGTTAACTCTTTGTCAGATGAGATATCAGTAGATGATAATGCTTTTATGATAGTTAGAATGAATAATAAAGCAAGAGGGTCAATATGGGTATCCTCAGCGGCTACCGGAGGAGAAAACGGTCTAAAGATAAGAGTGTATGGAACAAAAGGTGCTGTTGAATGGTTGCAGGACGATCCAAATATTTTAAAGTTTACAGAATTAAATTCTTCAACACAAATAATTACTCGTGCAAGTGATGCTGTTTCAGACTTATCCATACAATCATCAAGAGTTGCAGCTGGTCATCCTGAAGGATTTTTTGAAGCATTCGCTAATATTTACACTGAGTTTGCTGATTCAATTCAAGCAAACTTCAAAAAAAATAAAAAAAAATTAGCGCACCCTACTGTTAGTGATGGAGTAATGGGAATTAAATTTATTTTTGCAACAAAAAAATCCTCCAATTTAAATTCTAAATGGATAAAAATTTAATTTTACAACTTGATTTTAAAATCTTGATCTGATCTAATTTTGTAATGATTAATTTTACTTTACTTGGTGCTGGCAGAATAGGAAAAATGCATGCAAAGATTATTTCAGATCATCAAGATGCAAATCTAGTTAATGTGTATGATGTTAATAAAGAATTTGCGTCACAAGTTGCAAGTGATAACAATGCCAATATTGCAAAATCTCCCATAGAGGCAATTAAAGATGAAAATGTAGATGCAATTTTAATTGCATCAGCTACACCAACGCATACTGAGTACCTTGTAATGTCTACAGAAGCTAATAAAGCTGTATTATGTGAGAAACCAATAGACTTAGATATTAATAAAGTAAATGAGTGCAGAGATAGAATTGCTGGGTCTTCAAATTTAATTCAGATTGGTTTTAACAGACGATTTGATAAAAGCCACGCTAGCCTTCAAAAAGCCTATAGTAGCGGTGAAATTGGTGATTTAGAAAAAATAATAATAACTAGTCGGGATCCATCTCCTCCTGGATTAGATTATTTAAATGCGGCAGGTGGTTTTTTTCGAGATACTACAATTCATGATTTTGATCTCTCAAGATTCATTTTAGGCGATGATCCTATAGTTGAAATTTCTGCATTTGGAGAAAATTTGTTTGATGAAAATGCAAAAATTGCAAATGACTTTGATACTGCAATGTTTATCCTTAGATCTAAAGCAGGCGTGCTAATACATATTAATAATTCACGCAGAGCTGTTTATGGTTATGATCAGCGTGTAGAAATATTTGGCAGCAAGGGTATGATGATATCAGGTAATCAAACCCCAACATCAGTTAGAAAATACACAGATATTCACACTTCAAGTAAAGAGCCTATATATAATTTTTTTATAGAAAGATATGAGCAAGCTTATAAAGATCAGCTAAATGAATTTATTCTTTCTTTAAAATCTAATAGCAAATCCAGGGTTACTTTTGAAGATGGGAGAAACGCTCTGATTTTGGCAAATGCAGCTTATGAGTCTCATAATAATAAAAAAGTTGTATCAATTGATTTTTCATAAAAGAAAGGATCTATATGAATGATTATATAACAAATCAATCCAGCCAATTTGAAGGCAAGGTTATAATCGTAACTGGCAGCACTCAAGGAAGTGGCGCAGAGACTGCTAAACTTTTTGCAGCAAGAGGAGCCAAAGCTATAACTATTTGTGGAAGACAAGAAAATAAAGGAATTCAAATAAAAAAAGAAATTGAAGAGTTAGGCTCTAAGTGTTTGTATGTAAAAGCTGATTTATCAAAAGTAGAGGACTGTAAAAAAATTGTTCAGTTAACTGATAAAGAGTTTGGTACAGTACATTCATTAGTTAAT
>JBJKYR010000021.1:0-10050 GCA_045560945.1 Alphaproteobacteria bacterium
ATGGTGATCCCTTAGAATTAGCTGACCAAGTTTTCTTATTTAAAAGAACTTTAAGACAAGCTGCTATAAAACATAAGTTGTATGCTACATTCATGGCAAAACCTATGGAAAATCAACCTGGTAGCTCTTTACACTTACATCAATCTTTAATTGGGAAAAAAAATAAAAAAAATGTTTTCTTTAGCAAAACAAGTACAGTTTCAAATTTAATGAAAAATTATATTGCAGGTCTTCAAACTTATACACCAATTCTTATGCCGATTCATGCACCTAATATTAACTCATACAGAAGGTTATTTTCAACATGGGATGCACCGAGAAATACTAGTTGGGGCTTAGGTAACAGATCTTGTGGCTTTAGAATTCCTTCTAATGAAGAACATAGTATGAGAATTGAAAATAGAATATCAGGAGCGGACACAAATCCTTACTTAGTTTTTGCAGCTAATTTAGCTGCGGGTTATTTAGGTATAAAAAATAAACTTAAACCAACTCCTGAAACAAAAAAAAGTGTCTTTGGTAAAGATAAGAGTACGTTGCCTAAAAATGTTGAAGAGGCAATTTCATTTTTTGAAAATGATGCACAAATCAATGAAGTATTTAATCAGAAATTTATTAGAACAATAGCTGCTATTAGAAGAGTTGAAAATCAAGCGTACTTAAAGGTAATTAGTTCGTGGGAAAGAGAGTTTCTACTTCTTAATGTTTAGCTAATACTATTTTCTAAATGTCTCAAATACCAAGATTTAAATTTTTCTAATCCTTTTTCCATTTGAGACAAAGGTCCGGGTAAATATTTATCTGATAGTACGCCCTTTTGATTATTTTCTATAATTCTTTTATCTGCAATCGTAGTTACATCCCACATCCACTTCATCTCTTCAAGGTTATAATCTCTTCCTTCCTCAGCATCTTTATGAACCAACCACATTAATTCTACTTGCGTATATAAAGGTGATACAGGAATAAAAGTAAAGAGAGTTGCAAAATCATTACACATAAGCAGGCTATTGAACGGTGAAGTTCCTACAGATGTATACCCACTATCATAATCTTTAAATTTACCCATTAATTTAGAAACAGGTTTTCCAGATTTTGTTTCTGTAAACATACCTTCTTTTAATGGTGTTCTCTCAGCACTTCTTGAATAATCATTAAATTCTGTTTCATAATATTCACCTGTTAAATGTCCCATTTTTTCAACTTTATTATTCCACTCGGTTAATATGTTATCAAATTTTTCTGACGCAGGTCCTGTATTACTTCCAGCACCATAAGCTATAATATAATCTTTGTCATGAACTTGACAATACTCTGGATGAGAAGGTTGACAGTGATAGCATTCATGAAAATTATCAAGCGTGAGTTTCCAATTGCCATTTGTTGGGTAATATTGTCTGTGGGCAATTTTAGCATTTGATAAACCATGAAATTCTATAAATTTTTTTGTAGGGGCAATGAATTCTTCAAAATTATTTGGACTATCAGATAAATTAATGAATATTAAGCCCTCAAATATTTTTGAATTACACTTATGCAAATGCCAATCTTTTTTATTAAAATCTTTACCCATAAGTCTAGCTCCCTTTAGAGATCCATCTAAATTGTATGTCCAAGCATGGTAAGGACAAATAAGTGCCTTAGAATTACCTTCATTGTCTAGACAAATTTTAGAGCCACGATGACGACAAACATTGTAGTGAGCGTGCACTGAATTATCTTTATCTCGAACAATAATTATCGACTCTTTACCAATGTTAAAAAGAAAATAATCACCATGTTTTGGTATCCTTGAAATATGACCAACAAAAACCCACTGTTTAGAAAAAATATTTTTAATATCCAAATCAAAAATATCTTGATTTACATAAAATTCCTGATCGAGAGAAAAATTAAGTTTTTGCTTATGAATTAAGGTTTTTAAGTCAGCATTATTCATATCTATTATATAATATTGATTGAATAAGCATTCAATGAAATTTATACTAACTTATGGCTAACTTATATCACAAAGATATTTATAATTTTGAAAATCCAGTAAATAGTTACTGGGAATCTTCAATAAATACAAAAGATAAATATCAAACATTAGACAAAGATATTAGTGCAAATATAGTGGTAATAGGTGGTGGATATACTGGATTGTCATGTGCATTATCATTAGTGAAGAAATATAATGAAGATGTAGCATTGCTTGAGGCAGGTCATATTGGTTGGGGCTCATCAGGAAGAAATGCAGGATTCTGCTGTATTCCACCAGCAAAAATGTCTGTTGAAAAAATGTTTAATAAGTATGGTAAGAATGAAACAAAAAAGTTTTTTCAAAATACTATTGAGGGTTCAAATTTTACAAAAAATACAATTAAAGAATATAACATAGATTGTGATTTAACAGGTGACAGTAACTATGAAGTAGCCCCTCATCCAAGTTATTTTGATGGAATAAAAGAAGAAGCTAAAACATACAAAAAAGAATTTGGAATTGAAACAAAAGTTTTTTCAAAAGAAGAATTTAATGAAATTGGTCACGGAGGTAATGAGCAATATGGAGCAATGTCATATAAACCTGGTTTTGCAATTAACCCCTTAAAATTTTTATTAGGTATTGCAAATGCAGCTAATATTGCAGGAGTGAAAATTTTTCAAAAAAGTAAAGTTATAAAAATTGAAAAATCTAAAGGTAAATTCATAATAATCTCAAATGGTAGCATTATAAAAGCAAATAAAATTGTTATGGCAACTAATGGTTTTTATAAAGATGACATCTTTCCAAAACTAAATAATATGATTTTACCTGTAATATCAAATATTATTATTACACGGCCACTTACAACTGAAGAAATAAAATCTCATAATTTTGTTACAAACAACCCAGTTTTAAACATAAGAAACCTTCTTTTTTATTATAGGCTATTAAAAGATAATAGATTTTTATTTGGGGCAAGAGGTGATTTGATTGGTAGTGAAAAATCTTCATTAGAAAAATCTAAAAATATGGAACAACAAATGAAAAAAGTTTTTCCTAATTGGAATAATGTTAATATTGATTTTCATTGGAGAGGCCTAGTTGCAGTAACAAATAAATTTTCACCCTCAATAGGTAAAATTGAAGATGATGAAATATATTATAGTTTTGGTTATCAGGCAAACGGAGTAAACACGGCCCCATGGTCAGGTAATGAACTTGCAAAATTAATTACATCAAACAGTAAAGATTTAGATATATCTAAACTGTACAAAGGTTTACCAAGCAAATTTCCCTTTCCTAAACTAAGATTATTTTATTTAAGACTAGCCTTAGCTTATTACAAATATATGGATAAATATTAATGAAAAAGATAATTAGTTTTGCTTTATTTTTTTCATTTGTTTTTATAGTTAGCTGTAATGATTTACCAATAAAAAAAGGAAAGAAAGGTGATTTCACATTTAGAAAATGTTCAAGCTGCAAAACAAATGATTAAATGAGATATCCTATAGATTATAAATTTTTTATGCCCCCAGAATGGCATCCTCATGAATGCTGTTGGATGCAATGGCCACATGAGTTTAAAAATAAAAATTCTTATAAAGAAATTGAAAGTTGGTCTCATTTTGATTTTGAAAAAGGGAGATATAAATGGGCTCAAGTTTCCAAAGCAATATCAAATTTTGAAAAAGTAAAAATGATTGTCCACCCTGAAGATATTAAAATAGCAAAAAAACTTCTTCATAATTCAGTAAATATTTATGAATTTCAAAATGATGATTGTTGGGCAAGAGATTCTGGGGCTACATATTTAATCAATAATCAAAATAAACTAGGAGGTGTTGATTGGGAATTTAATGGATGGGGAAAATTTTCACCACATGACTCAGATAATAAAATAGCTAAATTTATGATAGAAAAAAGTTCTGCAACATATTTTAAATCACATATGGTTCTAGAGGGTGGATCCATACACGTAGATGGGGCGGGCACACTAATCACAACTGAGCAATGCTTATTAAATAAAAACAGGAATCCTGATTTATCAAAAGAGGAAATAGAAGATAACATTAAAAAATATTTGAATATTAAAAAAATTATTTGGCTAAAACACGGTACAGACGAGGGAACTGATGGGCATATTGATAATATTGCGTGTTTTGTTGATCGATCAAAAGTTCTAGCCTTATCTTGTCATGATAAACAGGATCCTTTTTTTGAAAAAATTAATGAAAATTTAGAAATATTAAAAACATCTAGAGATGCTAATGATCATCCATTAGAAGTTATAGAAATTGAAATGTCTTACAAAAGAATAATACCAAATAATGATGAGCCAAGCTCTTATATAAATTTTTACATAGCGAACAACGGAATAGTAATGCCTATTTTTGATGACGAAAAAGCAGATAAAAAAGCTCGGACTATTATTCAATCAGTTTTTCCTAAACGAAAAGTTATAGCAATTAATGGAATCGATATATCTCTCGGAGGTGGAAATATTCATTGCATAACTCAACAACAACCATTAAGCATTTAGAAATGAATTTGTTTAAAAAATCAAAAAAACACTACATTGATGCTAATGAAACCTATTTTCAACATATGTCTGTAGCTCAAAATATATCATTTCAATTGTTTAAAGCTTCAATGATGGCCTTTATCCATTCACTAATACCAGCTTTTTTCCAAACAAATGCAAGCAAAAAAATTATAACTTTAAATAATTATTTAGAGGAAAAAAAGAGAATTAAAGATGAAAATTAAAGTAGCAGCTACTCAAATGAGTTGCGATTGGGAAATTGAAAATAATTTAAAAAAATCTATTAATTTGATTGAAAAAGCTGCTGAACAAGGTGCAAATATAATTTTATTACAAGAGCTCTTTCAAACTCCTTATTTTTGTATTCAATATGATGAGGAAATATTCAAATTAGCTCAACCTTTTAAAAATAATTCCTTAATAAATAAAATGAGTGATGTTGCAAAAAAAAATAAAGTTGTTTTACCGATCAGCTTTTTTGAAAAAGATAATAATGCATATTTTAATTCTATAGCGGTTATTGACGCTGATGGTAAAATACTAGGTAAATATAGAAAGTCACACATACCTGATGGGGCTGGATATCTTGAAAAGTACTATTTTAATCCAGGTGATACTGGTTTTAAAATTTGGAGCACAGCTTATGGAAAAATTGGTATTGGAATTTGTTGGGATCAGTGGTTTCCTGAAGCTGCGAGAATAATGGCTTTAAAAGGTGCTGAAGTTTTATTATATCCAACAGCTATTGGCGATGAGATAATGAGCACATATGATAGCTCAGATGCTTGGCAAACAGTAATGCAAGGTCACGCTGCTGCTAATATAATGCCTGTGGTTGCATCAAATAGAATTGGCTCAGAGTCAGTAAAAGGTCAGGTTAACGGATTCTATGGAAGATCTTTTATTTGTAATAGATCTGGTAAAATAATTGCTGAAGCTTCAAAAGACAAAGAAGAAGTTATATTAGCCGAAATAGATACTGAAGAAAATCATTTATTCAGAAGAAATTGGGGGCTTTTTAGAGATAGGAGACCTGAACTTTACAAAGAAATACTTAGTCTTAACGGAAAAACTAAAGATTAAGATACCATTTAAGCTCTGTGTTTGAAATTTCTGAATGAAAAGATTCTTGTTCTTTTCTTTTTAAATCAACATAAATTTTAACATACTCTTTTGTAAAATATTTATTCATCACTTTTGAAGTTTCTAATTTAGCGAGTGCGTCAGTAATATTTAAAGGCATCTCTTTGTCTGGATTATCACATGCATTGTCTAAACGTGGCTTATCTGGGATAATTTTATTTTTAAATCCGTGCATAATTCCAGATAAAATTGAAGATAATACTAAATATGCATTAGCTTCTGCTCCAGCTACCCTATGCTCAATTCTTGTAGCCTCATCATTACTAACTGGAATTCTCAAGGCAACAGATCTATTGTTTGGCCCCCAACTTGAATTTACTGGAACAAATTGATCAGGTAAAAATCTTCTATACGAATTTATATTTGGTGCAAAGATAGCCATGTTTTCATACATTGTTTTTTGAAGACCTCCAATTGCATAGAGTAAATTTTTATTCTTTAATTTATTTTTAGAAAAAATATTTTGATTATTTTTATCATATAAACTTAAATGTAAATGCATACCACTTCCTGCTTCACTTAGATATGGTTTTGACAGAAATGTTGCTTCATAACCGTGCTTAATTGCTGTTTCCTTTACAAGTCTTCTCAATAGGACTGAGTCATCTGCTGCTTTTAGTAAGTCAGTTGTGCTGTTAAGATTAATTTCAAATTGACCCGGAGCAAATTCTGAAGAAGCTGTTGACGCTGGTATATTTTGAATTTTACAAAACTTATTTATTTCTTCTAAAAAATCATAAAAATCATCAAGCTCACTCATGCCATATACTTGTGTTCCTTCTACTTGCCTTTTATTTCTTTTAGAAATTGGAGGTGTTGGATTTTCATCAAGCTTATTCCTCCTCTTTATTAGATAGAATTCTAATTCAAAAGCTACTCTTGGATAAAGCTTTAATTTTGAAAAATCATCCCACACTTTAGCTAAGACATTTCTTGGATCCATAATAGAAGAATAACGTGACTCATCTTGAATTGTGATTAATACTTGAGCTATATTATCCTTATGCCAAGGTATAATAGATAGTGTATTTTTAATTGGGTAATAATTTGCATCAGGATCACCATCAGTAAACCCCCTTCCCTCTGCATCTGGGCAATAACCTGATGTATCAAGTAAAAAAGTTGAATAACAAAACTGTACACCAGTTATAAAAAATTTTATCTGCATCAGAAATTGGAATTCTCTTTTACCTCTAATGATACCTGATAAATCACCTAAAATTACATCAAGATATTTAATTTTTTTATGTTTTTTTTTAAAATCTTTAAATTCTTTAATATTGGCAAGTTCTACTTTTTTGTACTTAGATTTCATAAACTAAATTTAACTAAGCGTTTTAGGCTGTAAATGAAAGTTAATTTATATAATTTTAAAAAAAAGTGTTGAAAAAAAGCAATTTTTTTGTTGTTATGACCATATAATTTGGAAGGAAAAATTTTATGCCTAAATACGATTTATCAAAACGAATTGTAAATGGTGAGTTAACAAGAAGACAAATGCTTAAAGGTCTTGGAGCTGCAGGTGTTCTATCTACTACAATACCAATGTTACCAAAAACTGCATTTGCTAAACAACAAGCTCAACTATTTACATGGGGTGGTTACGACGACCCGGGCTTATATGCTAGTTATATTGAAAAACATGGGGGAGATCCTGAGTATTCAATTTTTGGTGATGCCGAAGAAGGTTTACAAAAACTACGTTCTGGTTATGTAGTAGATCTAGCTCATCCATGCCACTCTGATCCACCAAGGTGGAATAAAGCTGGTGTTATACAACCTCTGGATACTAGTCGCTTAAGTAACTGGAATGATTTATTTCCTGAATTAATTAACATGTCTACAATAAACTTTGATGGCAATTATTGGATGGCGCCTGTTGATTGGGGTGATACTTCAATAATATATAATCCAGAAAAAGTTGATTGGATTGATCCTAATAATGCTAGTTGGGAACTATTATGGGATGAGCGCATGAAGGGTAAATTTGCTATTTTGGATTCAGCTGCTGACTCATGGTATTGTTATGCAATCGCATTAGGATACGATGTTAAAAAAATGGAAAATATTACCAAAGCTGATGTTGATGCAGTCTATTCTGCAGCTGCTGGATGGAGAGATAATGTAAAATTATTTACTACTGACACTGCTAGTATGGAACAAGCTCTTCTTGATGAAGAAGTTTGGGCTGCTTTAGCTTGGAATGAGTCATCTTGGAATACAGGATTTCCAATGATGAGTCCAAAAGAAGGAACACTTACTTGGTCTTGTGGTTTAGTTCTTCATAAAGATGCTCCAAATCTTGATTTAGCTTATGACCTGATAGACTCAGCGATAAGCTTTGAGTCATCAGCTTACATGCTTAGTGAATGGGGATATGGTCATTCCAATAAAAGAGGATTTGAAACTATATCTACAGAAGCACTTGCTGAAAGAGGGGTTGCTCAGGATCCAATTAGTCATCTTGCAAATGGTAACTTTAATAATAGTCCAAGCGATGAAGTAAATGATTACATTGAAATGCAATGGGCAAATTACTCTATGGGTGGTTAATTACAATTATTATTAAACCCGCGATTACTCGCGGGTTTTTTTATCAAGAAACTAATTTTATATCTTCTAAATTAATACCTAAATAACATTCGTCATTTTCATTAATTGATACCTGATCTACAAAATTTGACACCATTAACAATTTATTAATTCCTTCTACCTTAACGTAAAAATATGTACTCTCACCATAAAATGATACATTTTTAACAATGCCTTTAATATTTATATTTATATTTTCTATTTTTTCTTTTTTAATAGAAATATCTTCTGGTCTTAATGCCACAAATATATTTTCTGATAATTTGGAATTAAGATTATTTTTTTGAAAATCTTGTTTAGCAATATTTAAAATATCAAGGGTTAAGGTTTTATCATTTTCATCAATTATTGATGTTTCTAACAAATTAATATTCCCAATAAATTCACTCACAAATTTATTTACAGGTTTATTATATAATTCTTTAGGGGGTGATATCTGTAAAATTTTCCCTTCATTCATCACTGCAACACGATCGGACATTGTCATAGCTTCTTCCTGATCATGGGTTACAAATATAAAAGTAATTCCAAGATCTTTTTGAAGATTTCTTAATTCAATTTGCATTTCTTCTCTTAATTTTTTATCAAGAGCTCCTAATGGCTCATCTAGCAATAATACTTTTGGTCTTTTTACTAAAGCTCTTGCAAGCGCAACACGCTGCCTTTGTCCTCCAGACAATTGATTGGAGAATCTTTCCTCATAGCCTTCCAATTGTACCATTTTTAGAGACTCTTCTACTCTTGAATTTAATTCCTCTTTGTTTAGTTTTTCTTTACGTAATCCAAATTCTATATTTCTTTTCACATTTATATGTGGAAATATTGCATAGTTTTGAAAAACCATATTTGATGGTCTGAGATTTGGAGTTTGATTGGTAACTTCACTATTATCAATAAATACATTACCTGTAGTAGGATATTCAAAGCCAGCCAAAATTCTTAATAAAGTTGTTTTACCACAACCAGACGGACCTAAGAGAGAGAAAAATTCTCCTTCACTTATATCTAAATCAAGAGAGTCTACTGCTATCACATCATCAAATTTCTTTGAAATATTTCTTAGTTTTATAAAATCATTATTAGCCATTATATATGAGAGCCTCTATTATTATTTGATTGTCCAAGATTTCTAAACCAATATGATAACATTACAATAAAAGAAGTCGCTACAATAATTATTGCACCTAAAGCTAAAACATGTGGAAGTTTTTTTGGAAATCTTAATTGACTCCACATATAAATAGGGAGAGTTTGATCACTGGAACTTAAAAAGAAAGCTAAAATAAATTCATCAAAAGAAATGACAAAAGACAATAATAATGATGCTATAATTCCTGGAAGCAATAAAGGGAATGTTACTCTCCAAAAAGTACCTAATATATTTTCTCCTAAATCCATAGAAGCTTCTTCTAAGCTTTTGTCAAAACCATCCATCCTTGAAATTAAAATCAGTAAACAAAAGGGAGTACAATACAATATATGAGATATAGTGATAGGAACTAATCCTAATTTCAATCCCATACTAGTCCAGATTACTATAAAAGCTACAGCAATTATAATTTCGGGTATTATAAAAGGTAAAAGTATTGCTCCATATGATAAGCCGCTATATTTAACTCTGTATCTAGTAAAAGCCTTTGCTGCAAACAAAGCTATGAAAGTACTAATAATAGAAGCTATTATCCCAACTTTAATACTGTTCCATAATGCTTGATGCAGTCTAGCTTTATTCCACATTTCTATATACCAATCAAAAGTAAAACCTTTCAGAGGAAAAACCATATGAAAAGAATCATTAAAAGAA
>JBJKYR010000022.1:0-9788 GCA_045560945.1 Alphaproteobacteria bacterium
AAAAACAAAGTATTACTGGAAAAAACAATATGGGAGTATGGCGGAACTGGTAGACGCGCCGGATTCAAAATCCGGTCACTTCGGTGGTGTGGGTTCAATTCCCTCTACTCCTACCAAATAATGAAACTTATAAGATCTCTTTACAACTGGACACTTAAAAAAGCAGAAAACAAATATTCTTCTTGGATTTTAAGTATTGTTGCTTTTGCTGAAAGTTCATTCTTTCCAGTTCCACCGGACATTCTTCTTATTCCTATGATAATTGCTAAAAGAGTAAAAGCATGGACATATGCATTTATTTGTACATCTTCTTCAGTATTGGGTGGTATCGTAGGATATGCTATAGGGTATTTTTTTTACAACAGTATTGGTGTATTAATTGTTGATGCATATCATTTATCTAACTCATTTAATACTTTTGAGAGTTACTATAATGAATATGGAATATTAATTGTTTTGGGTGCTGGATTTACACCTTTTCCATTTAAATTTATTACAATTGCGAGTGGCGTATTTAACCTCAATATAATTTTATTTATAATAACATCCATTATGGCAAGAGGTTTAAGATTTTATTTACTTGCAGGATTGCTTTTTATTTTTGGTGAGAAAATAAAAGTTTTAATTGATAAATATTTTAACATGCTTGCGATCTTATTTATTATTCTTCTAGTTGGAAGTGTGTTATTAATTAAATTTATATAATGTTACAAAAGTATTGGCTTTATCTTGTTACTCTCATTAGCGTTGTTGCTTTAGCATCAGCATTTATTGCTGAATTTTATTTTAATTTAGTTCCATGTAAAATGTGTTTAAAGCAAAGAGAGCCTTATTACATTATCATTGTAGGCTTTACTCTAATTACAATACTTAAGTGGCAGGATCGTATTTGGTTTTATCTTGGTGTCCAACTAATTAGCATTTATGGATTTTTTTATTCTATCTGGCATGTAGGAATAGAAAATAAGTTGCTCTCTGGTCCATCAGGATGCTCAGATGGATTAAATATAACAAATAATGCTTCAGATCTTAAAGAGCAAATTCTATCTAAGCCAGTTATAAATTGTGAAGATGTAGCTTGGAGTATTTTTGGCTTATCAGCTGCAACAATTAATTCTATGCTTTTATTTTTGATTTTTATTTTAAATGCCATATATATTTTAAACTATTATGGTGCAAAAAAAGAAACCAGTTAAAAAAAAGAAGTCAGCTTCAAAAAACAAATTTTCAACTGATAAAAATATCTTAGATGAGATAATTCGTGTTGATCATGCTGGTGAGTATGGTGCAACACGAATTTATGATGGTCAAATTGCTATTTTTGGAAAAAACTCAAAAATTGGAAAAACAATTCAACACATGGCCGATCAAGAGCAAGAACACATTGATAAATTTAATGAACTTTTAATCGAAAAGCGTGTTCGACCTACAGCTTTATTACCTTTATGGAATGTAGCTGGATTTGCTTTAGGGGCTGGAACAGCTCTGATGGGGAAAAAAGCTGCAATGGCATGTACAGTTGCAGTCGAAAAAGTAATTGGTGAACATTACAGAGATCAGCAAGAGTTGTTAAAAGATGATGAAAAAGAACTTAGGAAAACTATCGCAAAATTTGAAAAAGATGAACTAGAACATCATGATATAGGGTTAGAACATGATGCAGAAAATGCTCCTGGTTATAAGATTATGACAAAAGTAATTGAGATTGGCTGCAAAACAGCTATAGCAATTTCAAAAAAAATTTAATTTTCCAATTCTGTATCCCAATATAAGTAGTCTCTCCAACTATCATGTAAATAATTAGGAGGAAAGTTGCGTCCATTATTTTGTAAGTGAATAGAATTTGGCTGCATAGGTTTTTTTAATAATTTCATATCTGTATTTTGTAGTAACTTTCGACCTTTTTTTAAGTTACATGTTGTACAAGCAGAAACAACATTTTGCCAAGTTGTTTTTCCATGCAGGCAGCGTGGCACTAAATGATCAAAGGTAAGATCATTAGCGGGAAATTTTTTTGCACAATATTGACAGGTGAAATTATCACGAAGGAAGACATTAAACCTTGTAAAAGCAGGTTTACGCTGAGGCATTACATAATCTTTAAGTGCTATAACACTAGGTAACTTAAAAGATATTGTAGGAGAGCTTACAGATTGATCATAACGCTCAATTACAGAAACACGATTTAAAAATACAGATTTAACTGAATCTTGCCATGAACACAGTGATAAAGGGTAATATGAGAGTGGTCGGAAATCTGCATTCAAAACTAGTGCTGGATTTCCAAGTGCACTCATTTTTATTTACTTACCCAAGCCATATTATTCAAAGGTGATTATAATATTAAAATTCGATGAGATCATAGTATTTTTTTTATAAAATTTTGTAATAAAGTTATTGCCTCTGGGGAAATATTATGTCCATCTAATGGTAATAAATGGGATTCAAAATTACATTTATTAGTACTTAAATAAACTTTAGAATCATAAAAACTTTTTACCGGTATCACTTCATCTTTTTCTCCATGAGAAATAAATATTGGTGTTTGTTGGAGAATTTTATTTTTAATAATATCATTTTTAATAATTCGACCTGATAAAATTATTAATCCTGCAAGTTGTTTCTTAAGAAAATTTCCAACTTCAAATGTCATCATTCCACCTTGAGAAAAACCCATTAAAATGCAATCAGCTAATGTTAAGTTTATTGACTCACAATACTTCTCCATTGTATTAACTATTTTTATAACAGCTTCATTAATTTCATTTTGTATTTGGTCAAATTCTTGAGGTCCAGCTTCAGATATATAGATCCCATTAGGATATAAATCAAACCACTGATATCCCATTAAATTGCCAGTAATATAGCGTGGTGCATTTAGCGCAACGTACTGTGCTTTCCATTCATCTAGATCAATTGGGTTAGCGAGATGCATAAAATTTGCAGCATTATCACCATATCCATGCAGCATGAAAATTAATTTTTCAGGTTTATCATGCTTTGAAATTGATGGTCCATTTAAAATTTCAGCCATAACTCACTATATGCGACAATTGATGGTTCGTTCAAGAGAAGAATTGTACTATATGCACTCTATGGATGTTTTACAAATCGTATTGGTTGTCTTTATGGCTGGAGCACTAGGTGCTGTTATTGTAGGTATTATTGCTATGGCAGTTAATGGTAAATTAAATAAAAATCATAGCAATAAACTTATGCGCCTACGCGTACTGTTTCAAGCAATAGCCGTTCTTGTTTTTGTTATAATTATTTGGCTTTCTAGGAATTAGGCCAAATTTACATACTAGAAATAAATTTATTTTTTTAGTATAAGGCATCTAGAGGTAGTAATGGGTATTCATTTTAATCATAAATCTAAAGCGGGAGACCGCAAAATGCAAAAAGAATTAAAGCTCAAACAAAAAGCTGAAGAACGTAAAAAGAAACGGGAAGAGCAAGAACGTCTGAAGCAAGAAGAAGAAATGCGAAAACTAGAAGAGCTTACTAAGCCTGATATACCTTCTACTGAATAAAATTTTTTAAAACTATTCAGCAGGATGATTTTTTCTTATGAATTTTTTTAATAATTCCAAAGATTTACCTGCCTCTTCAAGCAATATCATATGACCACAGTTTTCAATTATTTCTACTTCTGAATTTTCAATATTATCAGCTAATTTCTTACCTTCTTTTATAGGACACATCCTATCTCGATCCCCAAGAATATTTATAGTAGGACACTTAATTTTTTTTGCAGCTTCAAAACCATTTTTATAATTATCACATGCTCTAAAATCTACACCAAGAGCATTTTTAACTGAACCATTAATTACGATCGACCCACCTAAATTAATATGATGAAGACCAGGAACTGGATGACCTCCAAAATGCCCGGCCGGACCATGAGCCCAATCCATCATAAGATCTACAGCTTTAGGATCTCCTTTTTCTGCTAAATCTAAAAGTTCCGGATTCATAGGTATTGCTCCGGCTCCTCCCATCAAACCAATAGACTTGATTTTATTTGGAAACTGTGAAGCACACTCCAAAGCAATTAAACAACCTTGCGAATGACCAACTAATGATGCTTCTTTCATCTCAACTGAATCTATAACATCTGAAATCCATTTGCCCTGATCTTCAATAGACTCTAACGCAGGGCCTTCAGAATAACCATGTCCTGGAAGATCAATTGCTAAAACGCTGTAACCATGAAATGCAAAATATCTAGTTTGTAAAACCCATGTTATGTGACTTAAGCCACTTCCATGAATAAAAACAATAAGAGGTTTTTTTTTATCAAATGGTCTTCCTCCAGTTGATGCAAAAACCTCTTTATTATTTACTTTAAACTTCATTTATTGGCCACTAGTTTAGGTCTTTGAGCTGCTCTAAAGCCATCCTCAAAATCATTTATAATGTCTTCAATATCTTCAATACCAACAGAAAGTCTAATCATATCATGAGACATATTGGCCAACTTTAAAGTAGCTTCATCCATTTGAGAGTGTGTTGCTGAAGCGGGATGGATTACTAGTGTTCTTGTATCTCCAACATTTGCCAAATGAGAGGCTAATTTAACATTATCAATAAATGCAGCTCCTGCTTCTTTTCCTCCTTTAATACCAAAAGCTATCATTGAACCAGTACCTTTAGGTAACAATCTTTTTGCCAACTCATAGTCAGGATTATCTTTTAAACTTGCATGTGAAACCCAAGCAACGCTCTCATGATTACTTAAATATTCAACCATCTTTAATGCATTTGAACAATGTTTTTCCATTCTTACTGATAAAGTTTCAATTCCTTGTAAAACATTCCACGCATTTTGAGGACTTAAACATGGGCCCATATCTCTCATTCCTTCAGCTCTAGCTTTCATGGTAAAAGCTACAGGTCCAAATTCTTCAGCAAAAGATAAACCATGATAACCCTCATAAGGTTCAGTCATCGTTGGAAATTTATTTGTTTTGAGAAAATCAAATTTTCCTCCTTCTACTAAAACTCCTGCCATTGATGATCCGTGACCAGCCATCCATTTAGTTAAAGAATGAACAACAAAATCTGCGCCGTGTTCTAGTGGTTTAAATAAGTACGGTGTTTGATAAGTGCTATCTATTACAACAGGTATACCAGCATCGTGAGCCATTTTAGATATTTCTGGTAAATTCATTAGCTCGTTACCTGGGTTACCAACCAATTCTCCAAAAATACATTTAGTGTTTTCTTGTATGGCTTTTTTAAAACCTTCCGTATCTCTAGGTTTAACAAAAGTTGCATTGATGCCAAATTTAGGAAGGGTTAAACGAAATAAGTTTACTGTCCCTCCATATAATTGAGAAGATACTACTACATGATCACCAGCATTACATAATGTCATAATAGTTAAAAATATTGCGCTCATACCTGAAGCTGTTGCTAAAGCTGCAGTTCCACCTTCTAGTGCTGCAACTCTTTCTTCTAAAACTTGAACTGTTGGATTAGAAATTCGACTATATATATGACCGCCACGCTCCAAATTAAATAGTGCGGCTGCATGATCAACATCATCAAACATATAAGATGTTGTTTGATAAATTGGTACTTGTCTTGAGCCTGCATTTTTACTTGGCATATATCCTGCATGCAAACTGAGCGTATCAAATTTGTAAGTTTTTGGATCCATATTAAATCTCCTTTGCTTTATTTCTTAGTTCAAATTTTTGTATTTTGCCTGTCGACGTTTTAGGTAATTCACCAAATACTACATTCTTTGGCCTTTTAAATCCAGCCATATTTTCTTTACAAAACTGAATAATTTCTTCTTCAGTAGCATTTTTGCCAGGTGCCAACTCAACAAATGCACAAGGGGTCTCTCCCCATTTTTCGTCAGGTTTTGCTACAACTGCGACAAGTGATACAGAAGGGTGTTTTGCAACCACATTCTCTACTTCTACAGAAGAAATATTTTCTCCTCCTGAAATAATTATATCTTTAGAGCGATCTTTGATTTGAATATACCCATCCGGATAAACAACAGCTAAATCACCTGAGTGAAACCAGCCATTTCTCATTGATGTTTCAGTTGCTTCTTTATTTTTATAATACCCTTTCATTACCACGTTTCCACGCATTAGGATTTCTCCCATTGTTTTTCCATCTCTCGGAACAGGAGTATAGGTTTCTGGATCAGCAACCATTGCTTCTTCAAGATTTGGATAACGCACTCCCTGTCTTGAATTTAAATCTGCTTTTTCAGTATTGGAACGATCATTCCATTCCTCATTCCATGCACATTGCAAAACATGCCCATATGTTTCTGTAAGTCCATATACATGCATAACTTCAAATCCTAAGTTATCCATTTTTTCTAAAATCGCACTTGTTGGAGGCGCTCCTGCTGTAAGAACATAAATTTTATGATTGATTATTTTTTTGTCTTTTTCTTCAGCGTTGGCAATTAAATTTAATACGATTGGCGCACCACCAAAATGTGTTACTTTATGTTTATCAATAAGATTATAAATATCCTTGGCAATAATGTATCTACAGCAAACTACTTTGGCGTGAATTAATGCAGCTGTCCATGGATACCCCCATCCATTACAATGAAACATTGGTACAGTTGCAAGAAAAGTAAGTTTATTTGTCATATTCCAAGCAGTAACACTACCAGTTGACATTAAATAAGATCCACGATGATGATAGACAACACCTTTTGGTTTCCCAGTTGTCCCTGATGTATAACTTAAAGAGATTGCTTGCCACTCATCTTTTGGCAAAGACCAATCAAAGTCATCGTCTCCTGTTTCTAAGAACTCTTCATAAGTCCAATCACCTATTGTTTCGCCCTCACCATCTTTAAAAATTGCTTGCTTGTCATGGATATCAATAATGGGTATTTTTTTTCCATAAAGATCTAACGCTTTTTTAATTGTAGGTGAAAATTGAGTATCAGTAATTAACATTTTTGCATCGCTATGCTCTAAGATGTAAGCAATTGTCTCAGCATCTAACCGAGTATTAATTGTGTTAACAACACCTCCTGTCATAGGAATGGAGTAATGAGCCTCCAATAATTCAGGAGTATTTGCAGCAATAATTGATACAGTATTACCAAGGCTAATACCTTGCTTTGTAAGAGCACTAGCAAACTTAGTGCACCGATTATATGTTTGAAGCCATGTATAGCTTCTATTTCCATAAACTACTGACTCATAATTCGGATAAATATCTTTAGCTCGAGTAATAAAACTTAATGGAGATAAAGGAACATAATTGGCTTTATTTTTATCAAGATCTATAGAAAATTGATTCATCGATTTTGTTATAGCATTAAAAAAAATAATTAAAATCCCTAGTGAAAAGGATCAATTAATTAAATAAAGGTTTTCCTGTATCAAGTGTATGTCTTATTCGCTCTTGTGTTGGTTTTTGACTAATTAAATCAATAAAAATTTCTCTTTCAAGATCATAAAGGTTTTGCTCTGTTAATATTGTTGAGGTCATTGTATCGCCACCACTCAACATATAACCTAGTTTTTTACCTACCTCAATACCATGCTCACCAATTACTTTTTTATCCTTTAACTCATATAAAATATCCATCATATCTGACATAACTGTTGAGCCTGGCAAAGAAAAAGTAATACTATGAAGTGATTGATAGTTTTCTTTATTTGAAAAAATAATTTTATCAGCCTCTTCTATTAAACGGTCTTTACTCATTACCATAACATCTTTATCACCTAAAAATTGTTGCGCCTTTGCTTTAATAGGTGAGTCAGCAGTGATTGCGTATCCTATTAAATTAAACACTTTTAAAGATAATAGTTTTGGATCTCCTTTAATGTCAGAATGATTTGCCCATCGTCTTAACATTTCTTTGCACCCACCTCCTGCAGGTATGAGACCTACAAGTGATTCTACCAGACCAAGAACAGAGTTTGAATGTGCAGCAATAAAACTAGTTTGTGAAATGACTTCATATCCTCCTCCTATAGCTAATCCTGAAGGACAAGATACAACAGGAAATTTTGCATGTTGCAGCTGGTAAAGTGATTGCTGAAAATTATTGAGAAAAATATCAATATCTTTAAATTCTTTATTTACTGCTCTATCATAAAAATAATTTAAATTGACACCTGCAGAGAATTGCATTGCATCATTAGCGATAACTATTCCATCATACTTATCGTTACACAAATCATATGCTTTCATTAAACAATCATTAGTTAGTCCATCGAGAGCATTTGCCTTGGTATGAAACTCAACACAAATAAATTTTGATTTTCCAGACATTTCCCAAATAGAAGCAGATGCATTTGTATAAATTGGTTTTGAAGATTTTTTATTATCTGATAATGAAATGACACCATCTGGTCTTTGCATCGGTGTATAAAAGTGATGGGGATGAAAATATTCTAAGGCATTATCGGCAGTCTTAAATAGCGATTTTTTTTGATCGATAAGTTGTTTAATAAAAGAAGGAGTTTCTTCATCTTGATTGAGTTTTGAAACAAAATTTTCAATTCCAATTTCATTAAGTATTTCAAATGGGCCTTTTGACCAATTAAATCCACATTTCATTGCATCATCAATATCATTAAAGTTTTCAGTAACTTCTGGAACTAAACTTGATGCATATAAAATAGTTTTTTTCATAATAGACCACGCATATTTTCCATACACGTCTTCTCGCTCTATTACATTCTTCACATCCATTACATCTGGTAAACCTAAATCTACTTTTTTAGATTCATGATAAGTGTTATCTTTGTAATTAAGTGACTCTAAAACTTTTACATCAGAAGACTTATTCATTCTGAAAAAACCACCCTTTCCTTTTCTGCCAGTGTATCCATCTGCAATAAGTTGATTAATAATTGGCAACTCTTTGCCCACCTTATGAAAAGGATCACTATTTGGTAGTTCTGTAGTAAAACTTTTTAAAACATCAGCCATCAAGTCAATACCAATTAAATCATATAGTCCAAATATTCCTGTTTTAGGAATACCAAGAGGTCTTCCAAAAACAGCGTCAGCTTCTTCGACTGAAAGTCCAAGACTAAAAGCTTCAGTCATTGCCACTTGCATCGCATATACACCTACACGATTTCCTAAAAATCCTGGAGAGTCATTACAAACAACAACTGTCTTTCCTAAAATCTTATCACCAAAAATAACAAGGTCATTTATTTTTTCTTTATCATTTTGTGGTCCAATAACTAGTTCAAGTAATCGCATATAACGAACTGGATTAAAAAAATGGGTGATACAAAAAACCTCTTTCATTTCTTTCGACATATCTTCAGTCAATACCTTCAAAGGAATAGAAGATGTATTGGATGAAACTAAAGCTCCAGGTTTTAGAATTGCATCAATTTGTGAATAGAGTGTTTTTTTGATATCAATTCTTTCAACAACAGCTTCCACAACCCAATCTGCATCTTTTAATGTTTCCATATCATTTTCAATACTTCCAGGAATAATATGATTGAGATTATTTTTCTCCATTAATAGAGGTGGTCTTGATTTTTTTATTCGCTCGCATGCTTTAGTGGCAATCTCAGTAGTTAGATCAAGTAGGTGAACCTTTAAACCTGCATTAGCCACCTGAGCCGCAATTCCACTACCCATGGTTCCTGATCCTATAACAACAACTTTTGATATTTTCATTTTTAGGAGGTTATATAGATAATTTAACAAATCTCACCAAAAGAAATACAAAAAAATAACGTATTTGAGTGAAAAATATTGTAAATAGCTTTATAGGCGCACGCGATGAAAAAAAATCCGTCAAGAAATAC
>JBJKYR010000023.1:0-9454 GCA_045560945.1 Alphaproteobacteria bacterium
ATGTTAATAATTTAGAATGGTTTCATTTTACTATTAGTAGAATTGGAGATCATAAAGGAATTCCAATTATGTTATCACGAACTGGGTACACAGGTGAGCTAGGCTTTGAAATATACTGCCACCCTAATGATGCGCCTAAAGTTTGGGATGCAGTATGGGATGCAGGAAAAGAATTTAATATTTCGCCAATGGGATTTGAAGCGCTTGATATACTTAGAATTGAAGCAGGTTTAATTTTAGGAGGTAATGAATTTAGTGATGAAACAGACCCTTTTGAAGCTGGGATAAGTTTTACGGTTCCTCTTAAAACTAAAGAGCAAAATTTTATAGGTAAAGAAGCTTTAATTGAGAGAAAAGCACATCCTCATAGAAAATTAGTTGGGTTAGAAATTGAAGGTAATGAAAAAGTTAATCACGGTGATTGTGTGCATAGTGGAAGAGCTCAAGTTGGAATCATAACAAGTGGAACAATTTCTCCAACTTTAAATAAAAATATTGCCTTATGCAGAATTGATGTTCGTTCATCAGAGCTTGATACAAAGCTTGAAATTGGTAAACTTGATGGTCATCAAAAAAGAATATCAGCTAAAGTTGTGCCTTTTCCTTTTTATGACCCTACAAAAAGTAAAGTTAGAGCTTAATTAGAATTAATTTTAATGAATAATTTATCAGACTTAAGGAAAGTATTTAATATTCAAAGCTTAAAATGGGAATTACTTGAAGAAGAATCCAAAGATCAGGCAGGTAATATTTATTGGTTTAATTTAAGTTATGATCATACTAAGGGGGAAGGTTCCTACCTCTATAAAATGGAACCAAATACTAAATCAAAAGCTCATGAGCACACCGGTCCAGAAGAATTTTTTATTCTAGAAGGTGACTTAACTGACTCCGATGGATATATTTATAAGAAAGGAGATTTTGTTCAACTTTCTTCAGGATCTTCACATTACAGCACAACTAAAAATGGATGTACTAGCGTTGTAACACATCGAGGAAAATATATTTATTCAGATGACTAAGTTTATTTAGATTTCATAAATGTTTTCATTGAGTCATCCATCGCCTCTGCCCAAGGTGTATGGTGTATTGGAGCCACCGTTCCTGTTACAGCTGAAGAGAATGAGTTATTTCTATAAGTCATAATATCTTCTTCTTTATGATGTTCCCAATCCTTGAAATGCTTTCTAATTAACTCAAAATCAATTTCAGGATAATCAGATGCTTTATGTAAATCTTTAGTATATTCAGTTTGAAAATCTATCATTTGAATTGGATCTGCTAAAGCCTCTTCTTCTAATACCCATTTATTAATATCTTTTTCAATATCTTCATCACTAGGCATTTTAATTTTATCCATAATTACATCCCTAGCAAACCAAGCTTGGCAATCAAACATATTAAAAGTATGAAACTGATCTTGCATACCTAGATACATCATTTTATGATTATCTTGCCAAACAACACCTTTGTAAAGCTTAGGTGGATATAATCTATTGCCTGTTTTAAGTTTTAAAGAATCTTCAAGATAGGGAAAGTGATGGAGATAGCCACTACACAAAATAATTGCATCAGTATTTTGCTCGTGTCCATCTTTAAAGATTGCCTTTTTACCATCTAATTTATCCAGATAATGAACTTCTTTCATTCCTTCTGGCCACTTAAAGCCCATAGGATTGTTTCGATAACCAATGGTTACTGACTTCGCACCATATTTATAACACTGAAGAGCTATATCCTCAGCTGAATAACTACTACCTAATACTACAACATCTTTACCTCTGAACTCCTCAGCATCCCTAAAATCATGTCCATGTAATATTCTTCCAGGAAAAGAATTCATTCCTTTATAGTATGGTATGTATGGAACTGAAAAATGTCCTGTAGCAACAACCAGATAATCAAAATCTTCTTTTGTAATTTTATTTTCTTTTTTATTTACTGAAGTAATTTCAAATTTATTTCCATTAAAAACAGCATTACTTACAACAGTATTAAATTTTATATATTTTTTTATATTAGCTTTTTTTGCACGACCTAAAATATAATCATATAAAACTTCTCGCGGAGGAAATGAAGGTATTGGTTGTTTAAAGTGCTCATCAAATGAATAATCAGCAAATTCTAAACATTCTTTTGGACCATTTGACCAAAGATATCGGTACATACTATTTGGCACTGTATCACCAAATTCATCAGATCCGGTTCTCCAACTATAGTTCCATAAACCTCCCCAATCTTCTTGTTTTTCAAAACAAACAATCTCTGGAATATCATTGCCTTTTTCACCTACTTGCTGAAAAGCTCTCAATATTGATAATCCACAAGGTCCCGATCCAATAATTGCTACTTTTGTCATGTATCCTCCAATAAAAATTGATTATCTCTTAAAAAATTTAGTTTTTAAAGAAAAAAGTTATTTCAAATTATGAAACAAATGCATTGCTTTATCTTTAAGACCATTTAGTTGTTAGCTAAATATATATATTTAACAAAACCCATATGGAGGAAATATGTTAAAATTTATAACTAAGATCGCTGTTATTGCATCGCTATTCGTTTTTAGTAGTGTGGCTAAAGCAGCTGATCCAATTAGAATACCAGTTTTAAACTGGTCAAGTCAAATAGTTATGGCAAATGTTATGGCTCAAGTATTTGAAGAAATGGGTCATACAGCTGAACTAGTTCCAGCTGAGTCAGCTTCAAGGTATGAAGCAGTAAGAATTGGTGACCTACACGTTGCGCACGAAACATGGGAGTCAACTATGGCTCTTCCTTTTTATGCTGCAATGGATAAAGGTGGTTTAATTGATGCGGGTAGTCATAACTTAATTACTTTTGAGGAAATGGGTGTACCTAACTGGGTAATTGATGAAGGTCTATGTCCTGGGTTACCTAATTGGGAAGCATTAAAGTCACCTGAATGTGCAGCTAATTTTGCTACAGCTGACTCTGATGGAAAAGGTCGTTGGTTAGAAGGACCTTATGAGTGGCATACTGACGTTATGCCAAACAGACTTAAAGGTTTAGGAATTGATGATTTGTGGACTGTAAAATTTGCCGGTAGTGCGGATGCATTATGGGCAGAATTAAAAGCAGCAAAAGCAGAAGGTCGTGGAACAGTTATATTTAACTGGTCTCCAAACTTTACTGATGCAGCAGGATTTACATTTATTGATTTTCCACCATACTTTGAAGGATGCAGATTGGAAAATGGAGGAACTCTTGAAACTACAGGTTGTGGTTCTCCTAAAGGGTGGCTTAAAAAAGCTGCGCACATCAAATTTCCTATTACACATCCAGATGCATATAAATTTTATACAAAAATGTCATTTACAGCTCCACAAATTGGTCTGATGGCAGATTTAGTTGATAGTCAAGGCATGGATCATGCTGCAGCTGCAACAGAATTTATTGCTCAAAATAGAGATCTTATTGATCTTTGGAAAAACTAAAAAATTTTAATTAATTAAAAATCCCCCCAAAAAAAGGGGGGATTTTTTTATTTTATTTAGGTTTAAAATAGAATATTGTTCAAAAATGTCTCAATCATCAGATAACTCTAGTAATACACCGGTAATTAAGTGTGAATCTGTTTATAAAATTTTTGGAAATAATGCTTTAAAACTTCTTGAAAATTCAAATGGACAAGTTGATGCAAAAACTTTTCAAGAAGCTGGTTGTATTGTAGGCGTAAATAACGCCTCTTTTGGAGTTAACAAAGGTGAAATGATGGTAGTCATGGGATTATCTGGCTCAGGCAAATCAACCTTACTTCGATGTATATCAAGGCTTACAGATGCCACTGCTGGAAAAATATTTATTGATGGTGAAGATTTGTTGTCAATGAATAGTAAACAATTAATTGAATTACGAAGAAATAAAATGGGTATGGTATTTCAAAGTTTTGCTCTTCTACCTCACAAAACCGTTATTGAAAATATTGCTTTTCCTCTTCAAGTCAAAGGCACTAATACAAGAGAAAGTATGGCAAAAGCTTTAGAGATGGTTGAGTTAGTAGGGTTAAAAGGTAGAGAAAATTATTTTCCAAGAGAACTTTCTGGTGGGCAACAACAAAGAGTAGGAATTGCACGTTCACTAGCCGTAGAACCTGATATTTGGTTTTTAGACGAACCGTTTTCAGCTCTTGATCCCCTTATTAGAAAAGAAATGCAGGATGAATTTTTAAGATTACAAGCAGTCTTAAATAAAACAATTATGTTTGTTACACATGATTTTGATGAAGCACTTCGCTTAGCAGATCGTATTGCAATTATGAAAGATGGAATAATTGAGCAATTAGATACGCCTGATAATATTGTATTGAATCCAGCTACTGAATATGTAAAAAAATTTACTGAAGATGTTCCTAGAGAAAAAGTTCTTAAAATAGAATCTATTATGGATGCTTATGATTCAAATAATTCAAGTTCTACTAAAGTGTCTAAAGATGCAATTATTGAAACATTAGCTGAGTCAATTCTTAACAGCAAAGAAATACTAACTGTGGTTGATAATAATAATGAAATTGTCGGCTCTTTAAATCCAACTAAAGTAATAAAAGTGATTTTTGGAAAATAATAATAGTCAATGTTAACAAATTTTAAAAATTCTAGACCACAACAATTTAGTTTTTTGTTTATTGTTTTCTTGCTTTTATATTTTTTAGTACCCGAGAATGAAAATAGTTTGTTATGGAGACTGCCACCACTCTTAAAGGATATTCCCTTATTAATTAATACTTTACTGGATAATCTAATGTTTAAATGGCTTACTGTTCCAGTTTATGATCCTGATTGGCAAATGTACGAAGACAAACCTATTTTTAGAATAATAACAAGATCAATTGCAGATTTTCTATTATTTTTAATTATATTTATAAGAGAGATATTTCTAGGTGGACTTCAAACAATAGGATCAATTACTGGTGGTTCTTTCAAGGAATTTAAATGGCTTTATCTTCCTGCTGTTCCATGGACTGCAGTTGTAATAGGATTATTTATTCTTGGTTATAGATTACAAGGATTAGGTTTAGCTTTTATTGCTAGCATAGGTTTTTTCTATGTTTCTATTTTTGGTCAATGGGAACCAACAATGGAAACTTTATCTCTTGTTTTAGTTACTGCTCCAATTTGTTTTGTATTAGGATTATCTTTTGGCATATTAGGATATTTGAGTAAAAAAGTTGAAAATACTCTCCAACCAATCTTGAATATTGCACAAACAATGCCGCATTTTTCATATCTTGTACCAATTTTGGTATTATTTGGAATAGGTGATCACGCTGGTGCTGTTGCTACAATCATATTTGCTACCCCCCCAATGATTCGCCTAACTATTCTGGGCTTGAAAAAAATATCTCCAGAGGTTGTAGAATCAGGTTTGATGAGCGGATGTAATCGATTTCAGTTATTATTTAGAGTTTTAATTCCAACTGCAAGAAGAGATATTTTAATTGGTGTAAATCAAGTTATAATGCAATGTCTTGCAATGACAACCATAGCAGCTTTTATTGGTGCAAAAGGTTTAGGGTTTAATTTAAAAGTCGCTTTAAATGGTCTTAAAATTGGAAAAGCTGCTGAAATTGGTATTTGTGTGGTTATAATTGCAGTTGTATTAGATAAATTATCATTAGCATGGGCAAATAAACAAAAAGATTATTTTGCAAATTTAAATTTTTATAAAAAAAATCTAGCCATAATTTATTTTATTTTACTGACAACAATTTTAGGAGTTATAGCTTACTTTAGTGCTTTTTATTTTGAAGAAGGGTTTAACTATTTATATTTAATACCTTTTGGTGAAGGATTAACTATTGCACCAATTTTAGATGCTGGTGTAGATTGGATTTGGGAAACATTTTTCTATTACTTAAATATTTTTAATAAATTTTTAATAACTAATGTTCTTTTTGTCATGAGAGATGCTTATCTTGGAATGCCGGTAGTGTCTACTTTTGTTCTCGTGATGGGAGCAGGATACATTATTGGTGGAATTAGATCCTGTATAATAGTTGGAGCTCTAATATTATTTATAGCATTATCTGAATATTGGAATAGAGCTTTGATTACTGCCTATATGGCTACTTTTGCAGTAGGTGTATCTGCTATATTAGGCATTGTAACTGGTTCACTTTGTGCTCGTAATGAAATTTCAGCTAAATTCATTCTTGGTGTTTGTGATTTTTTTCAAACTTTTCCTTCATTTATTTATTTAATACCTGTTATTCTTCTTTTTGGTATTACTGACACTTCAGTTATGATTGCTGCTATTGCTTATGCATCAGTCCCAGCAACAAGATATACTGTAGAAGGACTAAGAAGTGTGCCATCTTCATTACATGATGCTGCATCTATGTCAGGTGTTTCTAATTTTCAAAGATGGAAATCTATTGAATTACCATTAGCATTTCCTCATATTATGCTGGGTATAAATCAAACGTTAATTTTTGCATTAATGATGATTGTTTTAGGTGCTTTAATTGGAACAGAAGATTTAGGTCAAATCATTATGGGATGTTTATCAAGACCAAATGGGGCAGGCATTGGTTTAACATTAGGTATATTTGTTTCTTTCATCTGCTTAGCTGCTGATAATCTTATTAGAACTTGGGCTGATGAAAGGAAAAAATTACTGGGTATCGAATAAGTAAATTTTAATTAATTATTCTCCAAGTAAAGAGTCATCTAAAATAGAAGTATCATAAGCTGAATACGAGTGCCAGCCATTAACAGTTTGATCGTAATCAATAATACTCCCTGTAACAAGTCCAGACTCTTCAGAGCAAAAATAAGCTGCTGCTCTTGCAACATCAATTGGTTTTGTTAGTCTATTGAAAGGAACTTTAGCTTCTGCTTTTTTAAGCCAATCATCTCCACCTTCATGAAATTTTCTCTGAATGGTGTCTTCACCTGGTGTATCAGTCCAGCCTATATTTAATGCATTAACTCTAATTTTATGTCCTGAAACACCATTTGCTACATTTTTAGTTATAATTGCAAGAGCTGCTTTAGATCCACTGTACGCAGTTAAAAAAGGCATTCCACTATACATAGCCATAGATAATACATTCAAAATTGTTCCTTGGATTTTTTCTCTTATCATTATTTTTATTGACTCTTGCATTAATAAAAATGGTGCTCTTGTATTGATATTAAAATTTCTATTGTAGTTATCTAGTGTAGTACTTAAAATGGTACCCCTTTCAGTAAAACCAGCAACATTTATTAGAGAATTAATTTTTCCAAAAGCAGTATCTGTTTTTTTTACAATATTTTGACATTCTTCTGCTTCATTTAAATCTGCTTTTACAAAAATGCATTTGCTTCCAATAGATTCAATTTCTGATTTTATTTCTAAGCCTTGTTGTTCATTACGACCACAAATCGTTATGGCCTCAGCACCTCTATGTGCAAATAATTTTGCAACTTCAGCACCACTTCCTTGGGTACTTCCAGTAACAATAACGACTTTGTTTTTATATTGTGTACTTAAATCTTGAAGATACTTATTAGTCATATGTAATATCAATTACTCTTCCAGAATTATATGACTCGTATGCTGCATTAGCTAAAATTAAAGCATTTCGACCATCTTCAAAACTGACACTTGGATTACTATTATTTTTTATAGTTTCAACAAAATCATTAAATTGGTCTCTGTAGGCTTGCTCATATCTTTCGATAAAGAAATAATGAATTGGATCTTTAGACTCTGTGTTTTTTTCAGAAAATTTTTGAACTGAGGTTGGGGTTTGATTATTTGATATCATCATACCTTTACTTCCAAAAATTTCTACACGTTGATCATAACCATATACTGCTCTTCTTGAATTATTTATATGAATTAAAACCCCACTTTTAGATTTTAAAATAAACATAGCAGTATCATGATCATTTACCTTTTTAACATCTTCACTAATTAATTGGCTCCCAAATGCAGAAACTTGAATAATTGGGTCATCACCTAATATGAAACGCGCTAAATCAAAATCATGAATAGTTGTATCTCTAAAAAAACCTCCTGCAGCTTTTAAATAATCTAAACCAGGTGGTTCTGGATCACGACTGGTAATAATAAGCATTTCCAAATTACCAATTTCATTATTAATGTTTGCCTGTTGAAGTTTACTATGACTATTATCAAAACGACGATTAAATCCAATTTGAATAGGAACACTTGTACCCTTAATAGCATCTCTACATTCATCAACTTTTTTTATATCCAAATCAATTGGTTTTTCACAAAATATTGCTTTTCCTGCCATTGACCCTTTAGTTATAAATTCAGTATGTGTAGGGGTTGCTGAGGCTATTAAAATTGCATCAATTTCGTTACTTGTTAAAGCCTGTTCTGGAGAAGAGGCAATATTAGCACCATATTTATTTGCTAATTGATTAACAAATTCAGTATTAATATCATAAATATATTTTAAGTTACAATCAGGATGGGCATCTATTATACCAGCATGCATTTTACCAATTCTACCAGCGCCCATTAAAGAAAAGTTAAACATATTTTATTAAAAGCAGATATTAAAAAAAAAGCAATATTTAAAATATGTATAATTGCTATATTTTGATTTTACCCATACAGAACTTAGACGCAATTTTATGAGCATCAGAAATTGATTTATTATCAATCTTATTATTAGTAATAAAATCATTTATTAAACTTGCTGTAAAAGTATCTCCCGCCCCTGTAATATTTATATTTTTATTATTCACAAGATTATTATTCTTAACTTCAATTAATGTACCATCAATAAACCCGAGACTTTTAAATTTATTATGCACAACTATATATTTAATTTTTTTAGATAATTTTTTAATTTTTTGCATAGAATATTGATTAAATTCATTGCACCTATTTGATTTAAATAAAGAAGGTAATTCTTTTGTTGAACAAATTAAAAAATCTAATTTATTTAAATATTTAGTTAAATCTAATTTTGAAATAGTTCTTCTAGAGAGATCAGCCGAAAAAAATTGACCTTTTTTTTTATTCAAAACAATTTTTTTAAACTGATTTATAAATTCAATATTATCTAAATACATAAAATGAACCCATCTAGAATCTTCAATGTTACCAATATTGTGAATTTTCTTTGAATTAAATCTTACTATAAAAGTTTTTGTATTCTTTTTTTTATTTATAATATTAAGTGATGAACTTGTGCTATTATTAAAAACTATTGAATGATGATTAATATTAAGTTTTTTTATTTCTTTTAAGCCTTGTTTCCCATCTTCGTCCTTACCGAGGATTGTTAACACTTTAATTTTTATTTTTTTGTTTAAAAAACGAAGAGCCCTTAATGTGTTAAATACACCACCAAATTTATTTGAAACAACGGCATCATATGACTTATTAGAATTTTCTTCTGGGAAACTATTAAGTTCATAAATTGTATCCTTGAAAGAATACCCACAGACACAAATATCAAATTTTAATA
>JBJKYR010000024.1:0-9311 GCA_045560945.1 Alphaproteobacteria bacterium
AGCAACATGCCGGTTTCCCAGCTTATGGATATTTAGATGTTCAAAAAGGTTGGGGTGGATTTGGTTTCTATTTCTTAGGAAGTATTGCTACAGCTTATGCAAAACATCCGGATAGTCCTGCCTTCTTGTTTGAGCCTGATACTATGAAACCAATGGTTAATAATCCTGCATGGGTTAGAGCTATTCAAGATGTTCTTGATAGAAGCGGAGCACAACCACCTGATCAAATTAATGCTGATCCTGGTGTTACAGGTTTCAGTCAATTCTTAGCAGGTACTGGTTCTATGGTATCTTGGTGGGGAGATGTTGGATCTAATGCTAATACTTCTGATGAGTCTCTTGTTCAGGGTAACGTAGGATTTGATATCTTGCCTGGTTCAGATGATGTTTACAACTGGCAAACTGGTAAATGGGAAACATTAGCTAGTGGTCCTAATTATGCACCTAACATGGCTTATATTGGTTGGGGATTATACTGTATGAAAACAGTAGATGACAACTCTGCTAAAAATAAAGCTGCATGGTCTGCATGCTCACATATTGGTGGTAAAGATCTATCACTATGGATGTCAATGTATCCTTCAGGATTCCAGCCATACAGAAACAGTCACTTCAATGTTGATGAGTGGGTTGGTGCTGGTTATACAGAAGCCTTTGCGTCTGATTATTTAGCTTCAGAAGCGGATTCTTATAATCATCCGAATGCTGCTATTGAGCCACGTATACCAGGTATCTTCCAATACTACAGTATTGCAGAAGACGAATTGTCCAAAATATTTGCTGGTCAATATGATGCACAAACAGGTGCAGATAATATTGCTGCAGCTTGGGACAAAATTACAGACCAAATTGGTAGAGAAAGCCAAATCAAACTCTACAAAGGTTCATTAGGACTGTAGTTTAATTTATATTTCTAGCGACTATTCTTAGTCGCTAGATTTTTATTATGATTTCTTTTTTTTATAATGAGTGAAATAAAATATATAGAACGCGATCCATTATATGTTGTTGCTCCATCTACAGTAAGTCAAACTACTAAAAGAGCTGGTAAAATTATTGTTTGGTCTTCATTTTTATTGATGGTTGTGATTGCTATTATTCAAACTCTACATTCTAATGAAAGAATTAGTTTTGGTTTTTCTAATTGGAGACCAGTTCTTTACGCCTATATCCTTTGGGCAGTAGCAATTGGTTATTCAAGAGTGTTAATTTATGGAGAAAGAGGAAAGAGAAATCTTTTTGTTTTTCCAGCCGTAATGTTCATAATTTCAATTGTGATTTTTCCGTTGTTATTTGGATTGTATATTTCTTTTACAGACTGGAACTTAAGTTCCATTGATGGAAGAAAATTTAATGGGCTTGATAACTTTTATCAAATGATCTCTGATCCTTATTATTGGAATGCCTTAAAAAATATGATCTATTACGTACTTGCAGTTCTTGTTGAATTTACTATTGCTTTCTTGTTAGCAATTTTACTAAATTCACAAATACGGGGTAGAAAATTTTTTAGAATAGCATTTTTAATTCCACTCATGTTAAGTCCAGTAGCAGTAAGTTGGATGGTTGGAAAATCTATGCTTGAACAACGATTTGGTCCAGTGGCAAGTTTTGCTCGTTGGTTAGGTTGGGATACTCCAACTTTTTTTAGTAATCCCGTAATCGCAAAACTGACAATGATGTGTATGGATGCTTGGACGTTTATCCCTTTGATGATTATTATGTTATTAGCAGGTCTTCAAGCATTACCAAAAGAAGTTCTGGAAGCTGCTAAAGTAGATGGGGCTAATAAGTGGACTCTATTTAAAAATATAATTTTTCCAATAATGCTTCCTGTATCTCTAACAACATTAGTTATTCGAATTATATTTAAATTAAAACTTGCAGATATAATAATAATAGTAACTGCTGGTGGTCCTGGTGGTGCCACTGATAGTGTAACAAGTTTTATCGTAAGAGAATATAGGGATAGATCAAATGTTGGCTACGGCACATTACTATCTTTTGTTTATTTGATTTTTATAGTCATTCTTATGACCATCCTCATTCGATTTGTTAATCGATGGTTACAGCGAGCTTCATAATGAAAAATAATTTAAGTGAAAAAATAATAATATACGGAATTCTTTTATTGTGGACTTTTATTTGTTTATTCCCAATCTATTGGACAGCGACTACATCTTTTAAAACGGCTGCGAGTGTTACTCAAGGTTTGTTAATTCCTTGGATAGATTTTGAGCCATCCTGGAAAGGTTGGCGAAATCTCGGATTTTCTCCCGACACTTTATTTGTTGAGTCTAATCCAAGAGAAGAGTTTTTAGCACGTTTTTTTAATACAGCTTTTATTTCGGCAAGTGCTTCTGCATTAGCTGTAATACTTGGTTCATTTGCTGCTTATGGCTTAAGCCGATTTAATTATAAATTTGGTTTTATGAGAAATCCTGACATTTCATTTTTCTTCCTATCACAATTAATTTTACCACCCGTAGTTTTAGCCTTACCTGTATTAGTTCTTTATAGGGAGCTTGATTTACTAGATACTCATATTGGTATGATATTGATTTATACGTTAACAGTTTTACCAATAGTTATTTGGATAATGAGAGATCAGTTTAATGCTGTTCCTATTGAATTAGAAGAGGCAGCTTTGGTGGATGGAGCAAGTGTATGGATGAGCTTTTTTAAAATTGTTTTACCAATAGTTTTACCTGGAATTGCAAGTGCATTCATATTGTGCTTAATATTATGTTGGAATGAATATTTTTTAGCTGCTCTTATAACCAGTACAGACGCCAAAACTATGCCAGTTATGGTTGCCTCTCAAATTTCCTCTCAAAGTATTAAATGGTGGAATATGGCTGCTATTTCTGCTGCTTTATGCTTGCCATTAATCATAGTGGCAATTTTTTTAGAGAGATATATTGTTAAAGGAATGGCTGCAGGAGCTATTAAAGGTTAGGTATTTAATTTTTTCATTAGATGTTTGGTACTCTCATATAGTTCTCTATAAACTTCGTAGCCCTTATTATAAACTTCTTGATTTTGAAGATTAGCTTCAATTTGATATTCTACTTCATTCCATTTATTAATATCATCCTTATGAACTTCTCCTACTGTACAAGCTGACAGAAAAGCATCACCATATGAGGCGCCTATTGTTTTTTTTCTTAAAGTTTGATTTAATCCAATAACATCTGATGTTGTGTGTGACCAAACTTTATTTTTAGTTCCTCCTCCCACACTAAATAAATTCTTTGGAATAGCATTTAATTCTTTATACACATCAATTACATGATTTGTGCCATATGCAATACCTTCAAATATTGATCTGTACATATCAGATCTATCATGGGTTAAGTCTAAACCAAAAAAAGTACCTTTAGCATTTGTATCATGTATAGGAGTTCGCTCACCTGAGAAATATGGAAGAAATACTATGCCTTTTGATCCTGGTGGAGATTTTTCAGCCTCTTGAGCTAATCTAATAAATGTATCATCACCTGTTAGTTCTTGTGCAAAATTATTTTTAAACCAATGTGTTAACGTTCCACTCGTTGCTAAACCACCCATAGAGGAATGTTCTCCTTTAAATAACCAAGGTGAATACCATAACCTTTTATCCGACAAGACTTGATCAGTAACTAATATATAGAACATTGTAGAACCATACATCATCATCATATCACCTGTTCCAATTACACCAACACTAATTGCTTCAGCTGCTGCATCAATGGTACCAGACGTAACTATAGTACCTTCTGCTAAGCCTGTTTCATTTGAGGCTGTGTTAGTTATTTTTCCAATAATTTCATTAGTCCAAACCAAATCTGCAAGTTTTTCTATATCGATTATTCCATCGTTTAATTCATTGCTCCAAGCTTGTTTGTTTATATCGTAAAGCGGGCTAACAAATGCAGCGGAAAAATGATCAGTAGTATATCTGCCAGTTAATTTAAAATTAATAAAACCAGTGCCATTAACTATTTTATTTGTTTTAGCATAAATTTCAGGTCTATTATTTTTTAACCATAAAATTTTTGGCCCTACTTGTTGAGAAGTTAAAACGTTACCATTAAATTGCATTATTTTTTCTTCACCAATTGAAGAATTCAATAAATCAATTTCTTTATGTGCTCTTGTATCTACCCCATATAGAACTGCATTCATTAAAGGTTCGCCATTTTTATCTAATGGCAGCATACAAGGTCCAATTGTACTAGCAGAAACTGCCAAAATATCTTTAGGGTTACATTTTGACTGTTCTAATAATTTTTTTGACACATAAGTGAAATCACCCCACCAATCTTCCATAGGTCTGTGCTCTGCCCAACCACTTTGGGGCACTATCATTTCATGTTTTTTTGCTGCTTGAGAAATAATGTTACCGGCATTATCAACTAACACACCCTTTGTTTCGTAAGTGCCAATATCAATACCAAGGAAAAGTTTTTGTGCCATATTAATTATCTTATAAGTTTAATTTTTTTATCTATTTTATTTATAACAGCAACTAATAGATTTTTTAAATCAATAAGATCATTTAAGTTGCAAACTTCTCTCGAAGAATGTGAATAACGCATAGGAAAACCCACATCAATACTTGCGATACCTTCATTAGAAAATTGTACATATGAAGCATCGGTTAAAATTCCTGACGCTACACTTCTTTGAAGATTAATTTTCTTAGTTTTTGCAACTTTTTCAAAAATTTCTATTATTGAAGGATGAGGTATAACACCATTTAGTGTCCCTCTTCCATGAAAAGAAAATAAACTAACACAGGGTCCTTTGCCTAAATAAACATCACTGGAGTTAACCATATCAGGTGTATCTGAGGTTAGAGTTAAATCAACTTGGATAGCAATATTTGGTTTAAGAGTATTAATTACTGGCAGTACACCTCTAAGGTTAAATTCTTCTTGAACTGAAAAAACTATGTGTACTGTAGGTCTATTTTTAGATTTAGTTAAAGCTTTAGCAGCATTAAGAATTACCGCACAACCAGCTCTATCATCAATGGATGATCCACAGACATTATGATTTTTAAGAGATTTATAATAAGGAGCATATGTAATAGGACTTCCAATATTGACTCCATTTCTTATAACTTCTCTCTTGCTTTTAAATCCAGCATCGATGTAAATTTCATTTACCTTATGCACTGCGTATTTTTCATTCGGTTGAGTTGCGTGATGCGCTTTATTACCAATGACTCCTTGAATTAATTCTTGCTTATTATTTACAATTACAACATCCTGGGAAAGCAGAGCCTTTTCAGGTACTCCTCCAACTCTTTCAACTCTAATATATCCATTATCTTCAATTTTTTTGACCATGAATCCAAGCTGATCCATATGTGCAAATAAAATAACAGATGGTAATTTTTCATTGCCTTTAAGAGTGCAAATTAAATTACCTAAAACATCAGTTTTTGCATTTAGAGCATTTTGTTTTAGTTGTTTTTTTAAATAATCTCTTACTTTTGTCTCATGTCCAGATAAGCCAGAAATTAAAACTAAATCTTCTAATGTATTATTAATAGAATTAATCTCTTTCAAGTTAGGCATTTTTTCTAATAGACTTAACTTTGTTCATAAATTTTTTTGCTCTTTTTGGATCAACATTTTTCCATGTATCTCCATTAACCTTCAGTGAAGAGCCAATAATCACTCCATCAGTTACCATAAGAATATCTTCTACATTATTGTAATTCACTCCAGTATTTGCCAATACAGGTGTCTTAGGAATTATTTTACCAACCTCTTTAATTTCGTCCAATTTAGCAACTTGACCTGTTATTTGACCAGATACTAATATTGCATCTGGTATTGATGAAAATACTGTACTTTCTGCTCTTTCAGCAATTGTTCTCCTATCTAAGGAATATGCAAACTCTGCAGAAATATTATAGTACATTTGTATGTCTTTACGCCCTAAAGAATTTCTATATCGCATAGCCTTACCTGCATCTGGACTCCAGATTCCCATATCTGAAGCATAGGTACCAGTAAATATTTCTCGAACAAAATTAGCATTAGTAGAAGCGGCCAGTGCTATTGTGCTTATTGGATCCCATAAAACATTAACACCAAAAGGAATGTTAATTTTTTCTGAAACTTTTCCAATCATATAAGCCATAGTAGATAAAGTGGCTCTATTAACTTTTAATTCATAAGGTCTATCATTTTCATTGCCAAACATAATGGCATCAACTCCAGCATTCTGTAAATTTTTAACATCAGCTTGAATAGAATTAAAAATATACTCTAATCCTTTTTTTTCCTCATATAATGGTGATCCTGGTAATGCAGGAAAATGAACCATAGCTATAATTGGTTTTTTAGTTTTAAATAATTTAAAAAAATTTTTTTTCATAATTTAAAGTGCTTCAGCTTTAGAGAGAGAATGAACATTTTCAATTCTTGCTTTTTCTAAATCTTTTTCTTCAATATTTAATGGTTGTCCTATAAATTTTTCTATAGATTTAATCAATGCGAATGCGTCAAAACCGTAGTATTTGGTTAAATATTGCTTAGATCCTCCATGAGCAAAAGTGTCATTTAAACCAAGTTTCATTAATTTTTTAGATAAACCATGTTTTGATATTATTTCAGCAATAAGAGTGCCAAGACCTCCATTAACTAAATGGTTTTCCATCGTAATAACCCCTAACTTTACATTAGTTAATAAATCCAAAATTTTTTCTTCATTGAAAGGTTTAAATGTGTGCACATGCAGGTGTAAAATTGAGATACCTGCATCGATCAATGCTGATCTTGCTCTTAATGCTTCTTCAGTACAAATACCTGAAGTAATTAATAATATATCTGTGCCTGAATTTAATACTCTTATATCGCCTATTTTGAGAGGAGTATCAAATAATCTTGGAACAGAACCTCTTAATATTCTGCAATAAACTGGTCCATCAACATTATTTGCTTGTTCACATATACTTTCAACTTCTGTAGCATCTCCTGTTTCTATTACAGTCATATTTGGAATCGTTCTCATTACAGAAATATCTTCAATAGCTTGATGAGTCATACCAGCTGGTGTTGTTATGCCTGGAAGAAAACCCATGATTCGAATTTTTCTGCGTGGGTAAGCAATTGATGCCAATAATTGATCATAAGGTCTTCGGTAAGTGAACACACCAAAAGTATGAACAAAAGGTATATATCCGCTCATAGATAATCCCCCAGCAAAACTCATCATATTTTGCTCAGCCATACCCATTGAAACAAATTGATTGGGAAATTCATCCCTAAATTGATCAACTTCGCAAGAAGATGTGAGGTCTCCTGACAAACATAAAATTTTTTTGTTTTTAGAAGCGAAGTTTTTAAAAGTATAACTGTAAGGTTTATTTACGATTTCAATCATACTAATATTCTATTGGCTCAATTCCTAATTCTTTAGAAATTTCTATATTCATTTTGCTTCTTTCTTCCTCAGACTTAAATCTTACATAATGCAATCTTGGGAATCTTTTTTTCAAATAATTCATCCCTTTATATGGACAAGTTCTAGCAAGAATAATCAAAGGTTGATCTTTATGTTGTTCTTTTTTTGCTTGTCTCATGGCTTCAATGTCATGACCATCTATTTCGATACATTTAGCTCCAAATGCATTTATTTTTTTTCGAACATCACCAATGTCTAATACATCGCTCATAGCTCCATCAACCTGTTGTTCATTAACATCAACTATCGCCCAGAGATTATCTAATTTATAATAAACGCTCACTTGAAGAGCCTCCCAAATTTGCCCCTCCTGAAGCTCACCATCTGACATAAAAACACAAGTTTCACCTTTTTCTTTATTTAATTTTCTTCCATAAGCTATTCCAGCAGCTGTAGATAATCCAATACCTAAGGTGCCATTGTGCATTTCCATACCAGGAGAATGTTCTGCTCCAATAATTTCAACTGAAGATCCATCCTTATTAAACATTAAAAGACCTTCTGGATCCATACGACCCACTTCTATGAGTGTGGCATAAGCTACTAATGCATAATGAGCTGGTGCAAATATAAATCTATCAAATTCATTGGAAACAGGACCATTATAACCAGCACCAGTTTTATATTTTTTATTATTAATACTTGGCACTCCAGAAAAACTTTCTGGAATAGATGGCATTATTGAATCACCAATATTTAATGCTTCATTATATAACCATGCAAGTTGTTCTGCAGAAGAGCAAGCTTGACTTAGATAAGCTCCATTATTTTTAATACAATGTTCGAATACTCTTCTTCGAATTCTTAATGCTATTTCTTCAGATTTTAATTTATTTTGCACTTATAATTAAATAATCCAGACAGTTCCATCTGGTTTTAAAACTCCTTTAGTAAAAATAAAGCATCCGTATGGTCGAGTTTCACTTGTTGTTATTACCGCCATAGTTTTTTTTGCTTCTACATAAAATTTTTGTCGCTCAATTGAACCTACAACCCAATTATCTCCAGATACTTTTTTTACAGTATTTATTAATTCTTCTTGTACTTCATTTATTTCATCTGGTTTACCATCTACTTCCATTCTTTGCACAGGATGAGGAATAAAACTATCTAATGGAAAGTGTTCAAGTAAAGCTTCAGCAGCTTGTGGAACATTTAGTCCATCCATACGGTAAAGTTTATTTCCTTGGGAATAAGATGGGAAGTTTGCATCACTTAAAACAAGTTTATCTCCATGTCCCATAGATCTTATAAGTGATAAAATTTCAGGACTTATCAGTGGATTAACATTTATTAACATATTTACCTCTTTCGTTTATATAAAATCTATATCATCATAAAAAAGTAATTATGTAAAATTTATTTATATAATTTATTTTTATTTAATAAATTTTACTCACCATATGGAATCCAGATATTTTTAACTTGAGATCCCTCATAAAGAAATTCATTTAAAAATTCTTCTGAATTATTACTCCAATCGATTACTTTATTTTTTGGGCACCAATAGCGTTTAAGATTAAATACCGTCCCATGAATTATAGATGATCTAATTTTTGCATTATTAGAAAAAGCCCATATTCCTTGAATATTTTCGTGTTGTGTCAATGTTTCGTTTAGCTCATTTTCTTTTGTAGTTAATATATTAACTGAACCAGCAGGAATGTCAGATGTTTCAAAAACTTGATACAAAGACGTTGCTATCAAAGATGTTTTTTCTGATGGCACAATGATACTAGAATTACCATTAGCAAATAATGAGGATATGATAGTTGATATACTTAAAAGAGGCTGATCATCACTCATAATACTTGCCATAATTCCAATTGGTTCTTTTACTGCTAACG
>JBJKYR010000025.1:0-9029 GCA_045560945.1 Alphaproteobacteria bacterium
CCCATTCATCAAACATATGAACAGTAGAGTCGACATGACGTGCCATATCGTAACCAAGATCTTCACGAACTATTCCCATTAAATCATTTCTAGCATAACGAACATGATCCTCTGGTTGATTCTCATCCCACTGCATACCCATATAACAGTTGATCGCATACAAACCTTGTGCAACAGCACCACTTCTATCAATGTTAGCTTTTTCTACACAAATTATTTTTAAATCTCTACCCCAATGTCTTGCTTCAAATGCAGCTCCAGTTCCTGCCATTCCCCCACCTACTACGAGGACATCACACTTTTCATAAACTGTTTTTACTTTAGCCATTAATAATAAACACCTTGTTTGAATTTATTCTTATTCATTTTTGGAAGACCTGAATCAATATTAAGGCCATTTGGTTCTGAATATAGAAGTTGAGAATTTTTTTCTTCATTTGTTGGTAATTCCTTTTCTGCTAGTTTTGGAATATACTCACCCCAAGGTTTAGTAGTTATTGGTGAAACAAAGTTTTTTTCTGTACCATTTCTAAATTTTATTCTCCATGAGATTGTACCTTTTTCTTCTTCGCGTAAAACACGAACACTATGACCCATTGGAGCGAAGTCAGCATAACCTCTTGCATCAATTGCTTTGATTGGGACAAGCTTTTACACATGAATAACATTCCCAGCACATGTTTGGCTCAATATTAACCGCTCTACGAGTTGTTTTATCAATGTGCATTATATCAGAAGGACAAATATCTACGCAGTGTCCACATCCATCACATTTAGTCATATATACAAAAGTTGACATTTTATTTTTCCCTTTTTTTAATAATTTTTTTCATAATATTTTTTAATAATGTTTTGGTGACTCTCTTTTAATGCCTAAACCAAATTGTTTAGGTTTATCTGCTGGTAAAGGCAGGTTATCTCTAGAACCATCAGCTTCTGCTAAATTTTTTTGTATTGCAGCACCAGGTTTGTAAAACATGTGTGCAAATTTAGACCAGTATACTCCTCCAAATAAAACTAGGTTAGATAAACCAAACAAAGCTAAAAATAAAGTATCCCAAGTGTTAATATTTGAGAATTGTAAAAAGGACCATACTAGCGCTAAAGTTGAAGTAATAATGAGTGCTAACACAAATAAGTCAGCTTGAATGATGCGGTACCAAGGATATGCTTCTGCAGCAACATCTACTCTTAGAAAAAACCAAAACCAATATCCGCCAAGACATGTCATCAGTGCTCCTAAGTGCCATAAGATAGGCCAATAAGTAGGGGTACTTATATTTGTTGAAGAATAAAAAAAGATCATGATAACAGAAGAGATCCAAAAAATAATTGTTCCGTACATACCTAATAAATGAGCAACTCTTCTTTTACCCGCCCCTAACTCTGAGGTTGTTAAAATATCATGGCCAACAGTTTTAAGAATTATAGAAGTTTTTTCTCCAGGACTAACCTCTCTTTTGCTTGTAATTTTGCTTTTTTTGCATTTTGAAAAAAATATTTTACATTTTTTTTATGGATTATATCCATAACTGTACCAATTATAACTAGAGAAATCATCGCTATAACGAATAACTGCATTAATATTGATGGCACACTTACTGATAATTCCGCAAAAGGATTAGTTAAGATCATTCCTTATGTTTCCCCAAAATTAAATAATTATTTATGTTAGTTTTTGTATGTTTCCATAGGTTATTAAAGAAATTTTAACAAAATGAAACATTTATTGCGTTAAATAAATAAATATTTAATAACATTATAATTATGAAAATATTGGTATGTGGCTTACCTGGATCAGGCAAAACATGGTTATCTGAAAGGCTAGTAAAGCATTTGAATAACTGTGCTTGGTATAATGCTGATTTTGTTCGTAAATATGCCAATGATTGGGACTTTGAAATCGAAGGTAGAATGAGACAAGCTAATAGAATGAAGACATTTGCAGATTTTGAAAAAAATAATGGAAGATGGGTTGTGTGCGACTTTGTAGCACCGACAGAGAAAGCAAGAAAAGCATTTGATGCTGATTATGTTATTTGGATGGATACTATTAAGGAAGGACGCGTAGTAACTGAAAAATTAAATCAACTTAATAAAATTAATAATCTTCCATTTGATGCACAATCTCTTTCAACTAGTAAGAAATTTGATGATACAACAAAAATGTTTGAAGAGCCAAGCAATATTAACCAGCACATAACGAGTTTTTTAACTGATGATGAAATTAAATTGTTAGCTGAGAAAATTAAAAATGTTTGATTGGAAAAAACCTACTGTAGAGATGCTTGGACGCTGGCAGCCATGGCATAATGGCCATACTGAATTATTTAAAAGAGCATTGCAAAAAACTGGACAGGTTTGCATTATGTACCGTGATGTTGGGGGAGCAGATGCTGGTGTAGAGGGACAATCGGATAACCCATTCCAATTTGAAGAAGTGAAAAAAAATATAATTGAAGGTTTAAAACCTCATGGATATGAGGAAGGTCGAGAATATGTGGTGATCAAAGTGCCTAACATTATTGATATTTCTTATGGTAGAGGAGTGGGCTACACATTCACTGAACATGACTTAGGAGCAGAAATACATAAAATTTCTGCAACAAATATTAGGAAAGAAATGCGCCAAAAAGGCGAGCTAGAAGAAAAATAATATTCGTGTAAATTCTATTTGTCCAACTTTTGTGGAGACACCTTTGGTTAAAAATTTTTTTAAAGATAAAAAATTTAAAAAGGCAATGATGGATAATATTCCTCTTGGCAGACTTGCAACAGATAGTGATATTGCAACAGCTGTAGTTTATTTAGCTTCGAATGCATCTTCAATGATAACAGGTTCTTCACTTGTTATTGATGGAGGGTGGACTGCTAAATAATTAGTTTATTGTTGCTCTATCAACTTGAATAGGTTTTGATGTTCCTTTTTTCTTAAATGCTTCACGGTAAGTAATGTAGACAACAGAAATAAAAATAATTACACCGCCCACCCATGTCCATATGTCTGGTTGTTCAGCAAAAATAAATAAACCTATTAGTGAAGCCCAAATAAGTTTGGTAAATTGAAGAGGCATAACAAAAGTTGTATCAGACATTTTAAACGCCTGTGCTAGGCACCAATGCGATAATAGTCCTGATGCACCCATCAAGCTAAAAATTATCAATTGGTTTAAGTTTACATTTTCCCAATAAAAAAGTGATAAAATAAAAAATGCAGGTGTCATGTATAAAAGATGATAAAATATAATGGTGAGACTCGAGTCAGTTGCAGATAATTTTTTTACGAATATAAGTACAAAAGAAAAGCTTAAAGATGCAACCAACATCAAGATAGTTCCAAATTCAAATGGCATATATCCCGGCCTTATAATTATTAAAATCCCTACAAACCCAAGTAAAAGAGCTGCTGTTCGGTGAAAACGAATTACTTCTCCAAGAATTAATACTGCAAGAACAGTAGTAAATAGAGGGGTAGTAAATCCAAGAGCAGTTGCTTTTTCAAAATGCATCATTCCTATGGCACTAAACCAGCAGATCATTGAAATAATATTTATTAAAGCTCTAAAAATTTGCAAACGCATATTATCCGTTTGAAGAGCTTGAAAATTATTTTTTGCAACAAAGGGAGTAATAATAATTAATCCCATCAAGCATCGGTAAAAACAAATGATAATTGGATGAAGGTCATCAGAGAGTAATTTTACTCCAGCTCCCATGAAGGAGCCAAATAAAGTTGCTCCGATTGCTAATAAAGCAACACTAATTAATTTATTTTTTTTCACTATTTCGCAGCTATAACGGAAGCTGCGATAGATGCTATTCGTGATGCAGAACTATCTGCTCTACTTGTTACAACGACAGGAACTTTACCACCAACAATAAAACCAGCAGCGCAAGCTCCCATAAAGTAAACCATAATTTTTGATAAAGCGTTACCAGTTTCTAAATTCGGAACTAAAAGAATATCAGCTTTTCCAGCAACTTCATTAGAAATATTTTTTATTGCAGCAGCTTCTGGAGAAATAGCGTTATCAAAAGCTAAAGGTCCATGAACATAAGCATTAATATTTTCATTTTTTGCACGTTCCATTAACTCTTTTGCTTCTATTGAACTTGGCATACTTTCAATAGGATCTTCTGTGCCTGATAAGATAGCTACTCTTGGTTTTGAAATGTCAATTTGGTTTGCAAATTCAATAACATTTTTAAGTATATGCATTTTGACATCTATACGAGGAGCAACATTTAAAGCTCCATCAGTTATAAAAAGGGGTTTATCATCTTTTAAAATTGTCATGTGCCAAATGTGACTTAATCTTTTTCCTTCAAGAAGACCAAATTCTTTTTTCAAGTATGTCTTCATTAAAACATCTGTATGAAGATTGCCTTTAATCATTATTTTTATTTTATTGTCTCTGCCAAGTTCTGCCCCAATAATTGCAGCCTCTATATCATTAGAGGAATTTATTATTTCATAAGCATTTATATCCCATTTAATTTTTTCAGCCTTTTCAATAATCTCTTGTTTGTTTCCAATAAAAATTGGTTTTATAAGATTTAACTCAACTGATTTTTTTGCCGATTCCATTGATGAATCATGATTAGCACAAATGATTCCTGCTGAAAGATCGGGCGTTTTTTTAGCCAATGATATTAAATTATTAGGAATTTGAGCTTCTTTTGATTGTAGCATAAATGATTTTTTTTCTTCTATACTAGGGTGTGAAATTTTCCTATGAAATTAAGAAAAACAGTAAGAATTTTTCTTGGATTAGCTATTTCTATGATGTAAGGCATAGTAAAATTTGCTTATTTAGGGATAATTATGGATTTAGAAAATAGAAACGAATTACCAAATTCACTTGAAGAGCATTGGATGCCATTTACATCCAATGATGATTTTAAAAACAATCCGAGGCTAATGGTTAAAGCTGAAGGAATGTACTACACTGACCATCATGGCAATGAATTAATTGATGCAAGTTCGGGATTGTTTTGTAGTCCAGCAGGCCATGGACGCCAGGAAATCAGAGAAGCGGTATATAAACAACTTGAACAACTTGATTATGTTCAACCTTTCCAACAAGGATTTAATGGTTCGTTTGAATTAGCAAGAAGAATTTCTAAACATACACCTGAAGATTTAAATAGAATTTTTTTTACTATGTGTGGTTCATCTGCAGTTGATACAGCTATTAAAACTGCAATAGCCTACTTCAAAGCAAAAGGTGAAGGACACCGACATCATATTGTTGGTCGCGAGAGAGGTTACCATGGAATGAATATTGGAGGAATTTCTGTTGGTGGAATGGTTGCCAATAGAAAAACTTTTTCAAGTATTTTGATGCCAAACGTACATCATTTACGCCATACGCATCTTCCAGAAAATAAATTTGTAAGAGGTGAACCTGAAACAGGTGATTATTTGGCAGAAGATTTAGAACGTATTGCAGGTCATATAGGTGGAGAAAACATTGCAGCATGTATTGTAGAGCCTGTAGCTGGTTCGACAGGAACATTAGTGCCCCCAAAAGGATATTTAAAAAAATTAAGAGAGATTTGTGATAAGCATGGCATCCTTCTTATCTTTGATGAAGTTATAACTGGCTGGGGTAGAATGGGTGAACCTTTTGGAGCGCAAGCATTTGATGTTACTCCTGATATTATGACAATGGCAAAAGCTATTACTAATGGTGTAATTCCACTTGGAGCAGTAGCATCAAGGGAGCACATTTATGATTCTATGGTAGATGCTGCCCCTAAAGGAGCTATTGAATTTTTCCATGGCTATACATATTCAGCAATACCATGTTCAGTTGCAGCTGGTTTAGCGATGCAAGATATTTTTGAAAAAGAAGATTTATTTAATCGTGCTAAAGAAATGTCGCCATACTTTTTAGATGGGTTGTTCAGTCTAAAAGATATTGAAGGTATTGCGGATATTAGAGGCTATGGCATGATGGGTGGTATCGATTTACGAATGGATGAACGCCTTGGTAAAGCTGGCTATGCATGTTTCAAATCCTTGTTTGCTGCAGGTCTCAGCCTAAAAGCAACAGGTGATTGTTTAATAGTAGCGCCACCTTTTATTTCAGAAAAAAAACATATTGATGAAATGATTGAGAAACTTCGAACAGGTATTACTAATTATTTTAAGGAGCAATAGTGAAAGTTGGTGTTCCATCTGAAATTAAAGCACAAGAATCTAGAGTCGGTCTTACTCCTTTAAGTGTTCAAGAATTAACTAATCATGGACATGATGTTTTAGTTCAGAATAACGCTGGCTTTGGTGCAGGTTTTGAAAATACTGATTATGAAAAAGCTGGAGCTAAAATAGCATCAACAGCTGCTGATATTTTTAATGACTCTGATATGATTGTAAAAGTTAAAGAACCTCAATCTGAAGAGGTTAATATGTTACGAGAAAATCAAATCTTATTCACTTACTTGCATTTATCCGCAGATTCAGAACTAACAAAAGGTTTAATTGATTCAAAATCCATTTGTATTGCCTATGAAACTGTAACTGATGAAAATAATAGATTACCTTTATTAGCTCCAATGAGTGCTGTTGCGGGAAGAATGTCTGTACAAGCTGGAGCACATTGCTTGGAAAAACCTCAAGGTGGCAGAGGATTATTAATTGGTGGGGCCCCAGGAGCTAATCCTGGAAATGTGCTAATTTTAGGTGGTGGAGTTGTAGGTGAAAATGCTGCAGCGATTGCGACAGGCATGGAAGCAAAAGTTCATATTGTCGATAAATCGGAAGCACGTCTAGAAGAACTTCAAATGAAGTTTGGCGATAGAATTATTCCTTTAGTCTCTGATAATATAAATTTAAAAGATTATGTTGTTGAAACAGATTTATTAATTGGAGGTGTCTTAATTCCAGGCGCTAATGCTCCGAAATTAATATCAAAGGAAATGATTACAGATATGAAAAGAGGATCAGTAATCGTAGATGTTGCTATAGATCAAGGTGGTTGTGTAGAAACAAGTAAGCCAACGACTCATGCAAATCCAACTTATGTAATTGATGATGTTGTTCATTACTGTGTTGCTAATATGCCAGGTGGCGTTCCCATGACTTCTACTATAGCTTTGAATGGTGCAACTTTACCATTTGTTTTGAAACTAGCACAAAGTGGTTATAGAGATGCTTTGAGTAGTGATGCAAATTTCCTTGCTGGCCTAAATATTTGCCAAGGCAATGTAACATATAAGGCAGTTGCAGAAGATTTAGGTTATAATTTTGTTGATCCAACCACAGCAATAAATTAATCTATTTAAAATGAGTAACTCTAATGATGAGTTGATGATGGAAACAATGTATTGGTGGGGAATACCAACATTGTTTCGATGTGAAAATAGGAAAGACATATCAAATTGCGATATAGCATTAGTTGGTGTTCCACATAGTACTGGTAATGGCACTACTGAGAGAGATCAGCATTTAGGACCAAGGGCTGTAAGGAATGTATCTGCTGGACTAAGACGAGTTCATTTAGATTTTAATATTAATCCTTGGAAAGAAAAAAAAATATTCGATTTAGGTGATGTTGCACTTCCACATGCAAATAATAACGAGCGATGTATTGAGGATATTACAAATTTTTATACAAACATAGCAAAAGAAAAAAAACCAGTTGTATCTATTGGGGGTGATCATTCAATAACAGGTGGTATTTTACAAGGATTGGGCTCTAATAATTTAGAAATGACAAAAGGAAAAAAAATATCTTTTCTTCACATTGATGCTCATACAGATACTTTTAGTCAACTAGATCACTTTATGGGAGCAAAAAAAAGTGCTGCACATTGGGGCGCTTATCTTGTTGATCAAGGCATTATTAATCCAAAAAATAGTATGCAGATTGGGATGAGAGGTAATCCACGTACATTGGACTGGCTTCAACCAAGTTATGATCTTGGTTACAATGTCGTTACTATGCAAGAGTTTCAAAAGAGAGGTATTAAAGATGTCATAGATGAAACTCTAGATAAAATTGGCGATAATCCGGTTTACATTACTTTTGATTTAGATTCTTTAGATTCTTCAGTGGCTCCTGCTGTCTCAAATATTGAACCAAGTTTTACTGGTTTTACAATTGATGAAGCAAAAGCATTAATTCAATCAGTAAAAAATAAAAATGTTATAGGTGGAGATGTTGTATGTTTAATGCCTACCAAAGATCAAAAAAATAATATCACTTCAATGGTAGCTGCCTCTATCATGTTTGAAATCATTAGTGTCATTGCCTATGAGCAATCCTAAACATAAACTCTATTCACTCTCTTAGAAATCGAAGTCAGAATTTCATGAGAAATTGTATTACATTGTTTTGCCATTTTATCTATTCCGTGAGCATGATTAATTAATTCCATGTAATCTCCAACTTTTAGTAAATTACTTTTTTGGGAAATATCAATGGTGATAGAGTCCATGGATATACGGCCTAAAATCTTAAAACTTTGATTATTTGAATATACTTTTCCCTTATTGCTTAATATTCTTGAAATTCCATCAGCATACCCAATACCTAAAATTGCTACTGTAATTTTTTTTTTGGTTTTAAAAGTCTGATTGTATCCAATAAATTCATTTTTATTAATTTCTTTAATCTGTAAAATTTTACCCTTTAAAGTGACAACAGGTTTGATGATTTTTTTCATCTTTGTATTTAAGTGTCCACCATACAAAGCAATACCTGGTCTAACTAGATCATGATGGAAATTCTTTCCTAAATTTAATGCCATAGAATTTGATAAACTTTTGTATTTAGTATTAATATTAATATTAAATATTTTTTTAAATTTATTATTTTGTAACTTATTATAACTACTTTTATCTTCATCTGAGCTTGATAAATGGCTAATTAAAATACTAAATTTTTTATTAGTAAAATTCAATTTGAAGAATTCATGATAATTTATTCCTAGCCTGTTGATACCTGTATCAACATGTATTCCATATTTAAATTTTTTAAATTTATTAAAATTTTTTGATATAATATTAAATTCATTTTTAT
>JBJKYR010000026.1:0-46924 GCA_045560945.1 Alphaproteobacteria bacterium
CCAATAAAGTTAAGGGAGTAAGAGCAGTTTGTATAAATGACCCTTATACAGCTGAAAGAGCAATTGCCTCTAATAATGCACAAGTAGTTACAATGGGCACTCTAATAACTGGTCCAGAGGTGGCAAAAAAACTAGTTGATATTTGGCTTTCGAATGAATTTCAAGGTGGTGGATCAGCTAAAAAAGTTGAAAAGATAAATAATCTTGATCAATTATAAATTTCCAAAAAAAAATATATAAAAAAACTTTATTGGTTTTTAATTTCAATCAAATAATCCTATACTTCAAGTTAATTTAAACTTGGAGGAAATTTGAGTAAATTAAAATTAGGTATGGTAGGTGGAGGGCAAGGTGCTTTTATTGGTTCTGTCCACCGTATAGCGTCAAGAATTGATGATTACTATGAGTTAGTTGCTGGATCTCTAGCTAGCAATCCTGAAGTTGCACATTCATCTGCCAAAGAATTGGGAATTGCAGAAGATAGATCTTATTCGACATATCTAGAAATGGCAGAAAAAGAGTCAAACTTAGAAAATGGAATAGATGTTGTTGCTATTGTTACACCTAATCATCTTCATTACCCAATTGCTGAAGCTTTTATAATGAAAGGCATACATGTTATTTGTGATAAGCCACTTACACATAATCTAGAAGATGCTGAAAAATTTTTTGAATGTGTAAAAAATTCTAGCGCTTTGTTCGCGTTAACACATAATTACACTGGCTATCCAATGGTAAGACAAGCAAGAGAAATGTGTCGCAATGGATCAATTGGAAAATTAAGAGTCATACAAGTTGAATATGCTCAAGATTGGCTGACATTACCTATTGAAAATGAAGGTCAAAAACAAGCATCATGGAGAACTGACCCATCAAAAGCTGGAATGGGTGGTTCTATAGGAGATATTGGGAGTCATGCATTTAATTTAGCAGACTTTATTACTGGTGCAAAACTTACAGAATTATGTGCAGACATTAGTAGTTTCGTTGAAGGAAGAAAAAATGATGATAACGCTCACGTACTGTTGAGATATGAAAATGGTATTAAAGGAATGTTATGGTCATCTCAAGTAGCTCCAGGAAATGAAAATGCTTTAAAAATTAGAATTTATGGAGATAAAGGTGGTTTGGAGTGGGAACAAGAAAATCCAAATTATTTGAGAGTTGATATATTTGGTGAAGCAAAAAAAATAATTCGTCGAGCAGGTAATGAAACTATAGATGTTGCTGGAAGAGTAACCAGAATACCACCAGGGCATCCAGAAGGTTATTTAGAGGGATTTGCAAATATTTATTCAGATTTTGCTAAACAAATAATCGCTTTCAAAAAAAATCAAAAAATAGAAGATGAATTACTTTTAGTTCCATCAATTGAAGATGGTTTAAAGGGTGTAAAGTTTATTTCTAAGGTTGTTGAGTCTGGTTTGGGTGGAAGTAAGTGGTTAAAATTTTAATATAGGAGGTTAAAATGAAAAAGAAATTAAGAGTTGGTATGATAGGTTATGGCTTTATGGGAAAAGCTCATACAAATGCTTTTCGTCAAGCTGCAAAATTTTTTCCAGATCTTCCATATGAACCTGAATTAAAAATGTTTTGTGCACGAAATGAAGAACGTGCAAAAAGTTTTGCCTCTAATTGGGGATATGAAAAAGTTGTTACTGACTGGAAAGAAGTTGTTGAGAGTAAAGAAATAGATGTAATAGACATTTGTGCACCCAATAATATGCACCGTGACATTGCTATTGCTGCAGCGGAAAATGGTAAGTGGGTTTTAACAGAAAAACCTCTTTCACTTAATGTTGCAGAAGGAGAAGAGATGGTTGCAGCTGTTGAAAAAGCAGGCGTCCCTAATATGGTATGGTACAACTACAGACGAATACCTTCTGTAACTTTAGCAAAAAATATTATCGATAGAGGATCGTTAGGAAGAATATTTCATTATCGAGCTAATTTTCTTCAAGATTGGACAATTTCTTCTGATTTACCTCAAGGTGGAGAAGGCTTATGGAGATTAGATGTAGATGTAGCAGGAAGTGGTGTGACTGGAGACTTGTTAGCACATTGTATTGATACTGCTATGTGGTTAAATGGTGCGATAACTGAAGTGAGCGCAATGACTGAAACATTTATAAAAGAAAGAACGCATAGCCTTACCGGAAAAGTTCAAAAAGTTGGAATTGATGACGCATGTGCCTTTCTTGCTAAATTTGAAAATGGATCATTAGCAATATTTGAGTCAACACGATATGCTCGTGGCCATAAGGCTTTATATACATTTGAAATTAATGGAGAAAATTCATCAATTGCATGGGATCTACATGATCTTCATCGTTTAAAGTATTTCGATCATAGTGATGAATCAATTGTGCGTGGTTGGAGAGATATACACGTAACAGATGGAGATCAACCCTATATGGATAAATGGTGGGTGCCTGGACTTAATATAGGATTTGAACATTCTTTTACTCACGGTGTGGCTGATTTCTTAGCTTCTGTAGACAGTGAAAATAAAGCACAACCAGATTTTAGAAATGCATTACAAACACAAAAAGTTTGTGAAGCAGTAATTAATTCTGGAAATAATAAACAATGGCTAAAAACTAATGTTGAACTTTAGGAGGAAAAAACAAAATGTCTTTTAAATATTCTTATAATACAATTGTTTATTCAGGTGAAGATTACCTTACTCAAGTCAAAAGATTGAATAAATTTGGTTATGATGGCATTGAACTTGTTGGAGAGCCAAGTTGGTACAACTTCAATGAAGTAAATAAACTGAATGAAGAATACAATATTAAAGTAAATTCTATATGTTCAATATTTACAAGTGAGAGAGATTTAATTAATCCTGAAAAATCAATGCGAATAAAAGCAATAGATTATTGCAAAGAAATTGCAGATATGGGTGCGGAAATTAATTCAACTACAATGATTGTAGCACCCTCCCCTGTTGGCAAAATAGAATCATTGAAATCTGAAGAGGAAGAAATGAAATATGCAATTGAGTCCATCCAGCAAGTTGGAGAGTATGCACAAAAAGCTGGCATTAGTATATCCATAGAACCTTGGAATAGATATGAAACATATTTTATAAATAGATTAGAGCAGGCTGAAAAAATTTTGGATGCATTGGAGTTAACAAATGCAGGTATTCATGGTGATACATTTCATATGTCTATTGAAGAAGTTAATATTGCAAACGCTTATAGAAAAATTGGATCTAAATTAAACCATTGTCATATCGCTGACTCTAATCGTGCTGCACCAGGTACTGGACACACAGATTTCAAACCAATTCTTCAAGCATTAAAAGATATAAATTTTAATAATTATATAACGATGGAACTTATCCCCCCAGTATCTGATCCTTTTGCTTGCGTTAGAGGTGGGAGAGCTGAAGAATTCAAAGATAATTACACTGAACAATCAATTAATCATTTAAAAAGTATTGAGAAAGATCTTCAATAATTAATATGCAAAAGAAATACGATACAACAGTTTTAGGGTTAGTTGTTTTAGATATATTAGGAAGACCTGTTTCAAAAATTCCCGATGGAGGTAATCTAGCTTATATTGATGAATTAAGATTAACTGTTGCCGGTACAGCTGGAGGTACAGTAATAGACTGCGCTAAACTTGGAGTTTCTACTTTAGGGGTAGGTGCAGTTGGGGATGATGAAAAAGCAGATTTTGTATTATCAACACTTGAGAAATTTGGTGTTGATACTATTGGCTTTGAAAGACTAAAAGGCGTGCCAACATCATCAACAATTTTAAATATAAGACCTAACGGAGAAAGACCAGCTTTACACTTAAGAGGAGCTTGTGATTATTTTCTTCCACCTGAAAAAGAAAAAGTAGATATTTATGATTGTAAAGTTTTTCATCTTGGTGGTACTGGTTTACTCAAAAAACTTGATGGTCCAATTTCAGTAGATATATTAAAAGAAGCTCAAAACAGAAATTGTATTACTACGTGGGATTTAATTGGAGCAACTGAGGAAACTGCAACTATTGTTGAACCGCTTCTTCCCCACATAGATTATTTTATGCCAAGTATTGAAGAAGCAAGTATAATGTGTGGATTGGATAATCCTGAAGATATTGCAAAATATTACCTAGATAGAGGTGTTAAAAATTGTGTACTTACTATGGGTGGTGAAGGATCCTTATTTATGAATAAAGAAAACAAAATAATTACACCAGCTTTTGATATTAAAGTAGTTGATACGACAGGCTGTGGTGATGCATTTGATGCAGGAATGATAGTTGCATTGATTAAAGAAATGGATATCGAAACTTCTCTTAAATTTGCAACAATTACATCAGGTCTAGTTGCAACTGGATTAGGTTCTGATGCAGGCATTATAAATTTTGATGATTGTATAGATAAGATGAATAGTTTTAAAATTAAAAATTAATTTTTTATAAATATAAAAATAATTTATTAGTTTTTTTATTAAAAAATAATATAACTAAAACATTATGAAAAATGACTGGAACAATATTGAAGCAAATAATTATATCAAAAAATATAAACTAAAAAATATTTCAAAAGATTTAGCATTAAGAATTTATACTACACAACTCCTAGGTAAAAATAATAAACTTGTTCTCCATGGTGGTGGAAATACATCATTAAAAACAACAACAAATAATATTTTTAATGAAAGAATTAATATTATGCATGTTAAAGGCAGTGGATGGGATATGGGAACAATTGACTCTCCAGGTTTGCCAGCAGTTGAATTAGAGCCATTATTAAAAACAAAAAAATTATCTAAGTTAAATGATTTTGATATGGTCAACCTTCAAAGAAAATATCTTTTAGACTCTAAATCACCAAACCCTTCAGTTGAAACATTACTTCATGCATTTCTTCCATTTAAGTTTATTGACCATACTCACGCTAATGCAATTCTAAGTTTAATTGATCAACCTAATGATATTGAAATTTGTAAAAAAATATTTGGCAATAAAATGGGAATTGTTCCATATGTTATTCCTGGATTTGATTTAGCAAAATTAGCATATAAAATTTTTAAAAAGAATGAAAAGGTCGAAGGTCTAATTTTACTAAATCACGGTATATTTACCTTTGGTAATACAGCAAAAGAAAGTTATGATCGTATGATAAAATATGTAACAATTGCTGAAAAAAAAATAAGTAAATATAAAAATAATATAATAAATAGAAAAAAAAATATTAAAAAAAATAATAATTTTAATCATGAAATTATTTTACCATTAATTAGAAAAAACTTGTCTACAAAGAATTCGGACGGTACATATACAAAATGGATATTTGATATACGAGTTAATCAAAAGATATTAAATTATTTAGATCATTCAAATCTTAAAATATTTACAAGTAAAGGAACTGTTACTCCAGATCATGTTATAAGAACTAAAGCAAAACCTCTTATACTTAAAATTAAAAATATGGAGGAAAGAAATCTTGATAATTTTATAAATAAAGAAATAAAAAAATATAAAATTAATTACAAAAAATATTATTTAAAAAATAAAAAATTTGTTAAAAATACTATTGAACTTGATGGAAATCCTAGATTAATTTATATTCCAAAATTTGGCATTGTTGCAATTGGTCGCTCAAAAAAAGAAGCTATAATAGCTGGTGACTTAGCAGAAGCAACAGTTGATATTATTTCAAAGGCTGAATCATTAGGAAAGTTTACATCCATACCTGATAAAGAGATTTTTAAAGTTGAGTACTGGCCGTTAGAACAAGCTAAGCTAAAAAATGCTACAAGAGCTATTTTAACTGGGAATGTTACAGTAATAAGTGGTGGTTGTGGTGCTATTGGTTTATCAATTGCAAGAGAATTTCTTAAACATGGTTCAGAAGTTGTTCTTTTAGAAAATAATATTAATAATATAAATAAAACTCCTCAAGATATAGCTAAATTAGCATCAATTATAAAATGCGATGTTACAAATAAAAGTGATGTAAAGAATGCAATTGCTACAGTTGTTAACATGTATGGTGGGATAGATATTATGATTTCTAGTGCTGGTGCAGCTTGGCAAGGAGAAATGGCAAAAGTTAGTAATAAAGTTTTAAAAGAAAGTTTTGATTTAAATTTTTATGCTCATCAGTATCTCTCTCAATCATGTATTAATATAATGTTAAAACAAAATACAGGTGGAGTTCTTTTATTTAATATTTCTAAACAAGCTATTAATCCAGGAAATAATTTTGGTCCTTACGGTATACCAAAAGCAGCAACTTTGTCACTGATGAGACATTATACTATAGAGTATGGGAAATTTGGAATCAGATCAAATGGAGTAAATGCTGATAGAATTAGATCAGGGCTTCTGACTAAAAATATGATCTCTTCTAGAGCCAAAGCAAGAAATGTCTCAGAAAAAGAATATATGTCAGGAAATCTATTGAAAGAAGAAGTTTTAGCAGAAGATGTTGCTAAAGCTTTTTTGTTTCTTTCGTTAGCTAAAAAAACAACAGGAGATATTATGACGGTCGACGGAGGTAATATCCAGGCAGCATTACGTTAAAGATATTTATATGGCTATTATTAAAAAATTATTTTTTAGTCCTGTTAAATCTCTCTCTTTTCAAAATACTAGCGAATGTGAAATCATAAAAAATGTTGGAATAAAAAATGATAGATTAATAGCTTTTACAAGAAATGCAGATTTAAAAACTGCAAAAATATTAGAACAAAATTCTGATTCAAGAAATCATAAAGATTTTTTGTCATTAAAAAACACAGTATCATTAAATAAATATTCATTTGATTTAGATGGAAGAAAACTAACCCTATCTTCAAAAGATTCTAAAATTTTAACAATAAATTTAGATAATAAAAATGAACATGATCTATTATGTAAGAGATTAATAGAGCTTGAAAATTCAATAAGAGAACCCACATATCTTTTAGAAAATAAAGAGTTCCCATTTTTTGATACAACACACTCAAAAGAAACACATAATACGATATCTCTAATAAATTTAAACAGCATTAAAGAATTTTCTGATAAAATAAGTACTGAAATTGAATTTCAGAGATTTAGAGGAAATATATATATTGATAATATTAAGCCATGGGAAGAAAGAAAGTGGATAGGTAAAATAATATCTATTAATGATATTAAATTTAAAGTAGACATGCATATACCAAGATGTAGTGCAACAAATTTAAAACCACAAACAGATAAAAACACTATTAACCTTCCTTTAGCAATTAACAAAATTTATAAACATTCAGATATGGGAGTTTATTTAAAACCTTTAGAAAATGGTATAATAAACATTAATGATAAAATTATTATTTAATCAAAATAACAAATTAATTAATCTAATATTTTTTTTATTAATATTGTTATTTTTTAAAAATATCAATGCGAACGAATTGAAACCTTTGAATGAAATATTAAATGAAAATCATTCATCTGATATAAATTCTTTAATTACTATGAATAGATGTGCTGCAATATATGGAGCATTATATTTTATCAATCCATCAGATATAAATAGTAAAGAATATGAAAATAGATATAAAATTTTTTTACAATCAGCTGTTCTTGAAGATATCAAAATTTATAATACAAATGAAGAAGAATCTTATAAAAATCATATTGAAGAATTTAAATCTTCTATTAAATTTTTTATACAAATTTATTTACAAAATTATAAAAAAAATAATTCTTATTTAAAAAAATCATTGGCTTGAAGATGATTTTTTGATTTGTGAAAAATTTTAAGACAATAATCATGAATAATTTATTAGAAAAAAAAAAATGTAAAAAAAGTTGAGTCATTTCTCAAAAAATTTGATGATAATATTAAATTAATTACATTAGATGAAACTGCTAGAACAGCTATTAATGCTGCCCAATCTCTTAATACAGAAGTTGGATCTATTGTAAAAAGTCTTTTGTTTAAAGACTCTGAAAATAATTTTCATCTTTGTTTAGTGTCAGGAGACAAATTTGTTTCTCTAGAAAAGATATCGAAAATATATAATTCACAGACTAAAAAAGCCAATGCTGATGAATGTAAAAAATTTACAGGTTTCAGTATTGGTGGAGTCTCTCCTGTTGCTCATACGAATTCTCCTAAGTCTATATTAATAGATAAAAATTTATCTAATTATGAAGAAATATTTGCAGCAGCAGGTCATCCTCATGTAGTTTTTGGAATATCCTTTATTTCATTATGTGCTATAACAAAAGGTATTAAATATGACATTACAGATTAACTAGTTAATTAATTTAAAGTTAATGGTAGCGAATTGTTAATATTTAATCTATTGGCCTCATTCATAAAAAATGACTGAAAATATCAGAAATATAGCGATCATCGCACACGTTGATCACGGCAAAACTACCTTAATAGATAATATCATGAAACAAAGTGGTAGTTTTAGAGAAAACCAATCTATTGATGAGAGATTAATGGACTCTGGCGATTTAGAAAAAGAGCGAGGCATTACTATTTTAGCTAAACCTACTTCTATAACATGGCAAAATACAAGAATTAATATCATTGATACGCCTGGTCATGCTGATTTCGGTGGTGAAGTAGAGAGAGTATTAGGAATGGCTGATGGTGTAATATTACTTACTGATGCAGCAGAAGGACCTATGCCTCAAACAAAATTTGTTCTAGGAAAAGCACTTAAACAAGGATTAAAACCTATAGTAGTAATTAATAAAATTGATAGAAGTGATGGAAGGCCTGAGGAAGTAGTAAATGAGGTATTTGATCTTTTTGTAGCACTAGATGCAAATGATGAACAATTAGATTTTCCAATTCTTTATGCTTCAGGAAGAGATGGCTGGTGTGCAAAAGAATTAGATAAGCCAAGAGAAAATTTACATCCACTACTTGATTTGGTTCTTGAGTACGTATTGCCACCAAAAGTTGATCTAGACAAGCCTTTTGCCATGCTTGCTACCCTACTTGACTCTGATCCTTTTCTTGGTCGTTGTCTAGTTGGAAGAGTTGAACAAGGTAGTGCTTATGTTAACTCTAATGTCCATGTTGTTAATTTAGAAAAGAAAATTATTGAAAAAGGTAGAATGACAAAACTTTTTAGATTTGAAAGTAATAAAAAAATTCCTGTAGAGAAAGTTGAAGCTGGTGATATTATATGTGTAGCTGGATTAAAAAATGCTTCTGTATCAGATACAATCAGTGACCCTATGGTTTTATCACCTCTTTTGTCAACTCCAATTGACCCTCCTACTATGTCTATTACTATTACTGTCAATACATCTCCACTAGCTGGTCTAGATGGAACTAAAGTTACCTCAACTATGATACGACAAAGATTAATGGATGAAGCAGAATCAAATGTTGCTATTACTTTTATGGAAAATAGTAATAAAGATTCTTTTGAAATTGGGGGTAGAGGCGAATTACAATTAGGTGTTCTAATTGAAACTATGCGCAGAGAAGGATTTGAAATGTCAGTATCAAGACCGCGTGTAATATATAAAGAAGATGATCAAGGTAATAAACTTGAGCCAATGGAAGATGTAACTATTGATGTAGATGAAGAATTTTCAAGCTCCGTAATTGATAGCATGAATAAAAGAAAAGCGGAAATGATCAATATGAAAAATACTAGTTCTGATAAAACTAGAATATTATTTCGTGTTCCTTCAAGAGGTTTAATTGGTTATCAAAGTACTTTTTTAACACAAACAAAAGGAACTGGTGTTTTAAATAGAATTTTTCACTCTTATGATCTTCATAAAGGTCAATTCGCTGGTCGAAGAACAGGTGTATTAATAGCAACAGATACAGGAATATCAGTTGCATTTGCTTTATGGAAATTACAAGATCGTGGACCAATGTTTATTGATCCACAAACTAAGGTCTATCAAGGAATGATTATTGGAGAGCATACTAGAGAAAATGATTTGGATGTTAATGTACTTAAAGGTAAACAACTAACCAATGTAAGAGCCTCTGGCACTGATGAAGCTGTAACTCTTATGCCTCCCAGAAAATTATCATTAGAACAAATGATTGCTTATATAAAAGAAGATGAACTATTAGAAGTAACTCCAAAAAATTTAAGACTTAGGAAAAGATTTTTAATTCCTCATGAAAGAAAAAAAGTATCTTAATTGATAATATTTATAATTTAATGATCTCTATTAATAATATCACTAGATCCCTTAATTTTACTAGTGAAAGACCTGATACCTGTCTGATAATCTCTATAAATAATAAATAGCCCACTGATAGAAATAACTAATGATCCTACAACCTCATAATAATCTGGCACATCGCCAAAAAAAAGATATCCAAATACAAAACCTGCTATTAATTGAAAATATTGCAAAGGTGCAAATAAACTTGATTCAAGCATCTTAGATGCTGCACTAATACATAATCCGCCTGTACCAGCAATAATTCCACATAAAACAAATACATATATGTCACCATCAGATATAGGAACATAAATCTGTGTTGTTATAATAGCACTAATAAGGAGTCCTACTAAAAATCCATAAAAAGCAAAAGCTATTGAAGATTGATTACTTGCATACCTTCTTATTAAAATAACATTAACTGCCAAAATAATTGCTCCTAGAAAAAGTAAAAATAAACTAAACGTAAAATGAATAGTTCCTGGTCTAGCAACTATCAACACTCCGACAAAACCAATTAATACTGCTAATAATCTTTTTGGGCCAATTTTTTCTTTTAATATAAAAAATGAAAGAGCAGTAATAATTAAAGGTGCGCTAAAAAGTATAGGATATATTTCACTAAAGGCATGATTTTTAAAAGAGTTAATTATTATAGCTGCACAAATAAGACCTAAAACACCTCTTAACAATTGAATATGTATTTTATTATTAATTAATACTTTCCAACCACTAATAAAATGCAAAGCAATTGATATTGGGATAAGACTAAAAAGACAAATAAAAAAATTAATTTCAATTACAGGATAATAATTAACAAGATATTTTTTAATAATAGAATCTAATAAAACAAAAATAACATAACCTAAAAAACCTAGAAATATTCCTAAATAATTTTTATTTTCTAATTGCATTAAATTAATTACTCAAATGAAAAAAAATAATTTCATTAACTGTGCCTAATCTCATTTTAGGTCCCCAAGTGCCGGATCCAGAAGAAACATATAATTTTGAATTATTAAAAGTATATAGTCCGTACTTAAATTTAAATTGCATTCTGACAAAAAAATTAAAAGGGAAAATTTGTCCATTATGAGTATGTCCGGATAACATTAAATCACACTCATTATATACTTGATCCCAAATTGATGGTTTATGGATTAAAATTAAGTTCAATTTTTCCTTTGAAGATTTATCTTTTATTATTTCTATTTGTTTGTTTTTGAGTAGATTATCATCAATGCCAATAAGGTTAACATTATTAATTTCTATATTATTGTTACAAATATGATGTATTCCATAATTATTAATTTCTTTTATTTTTGTATTTGAGTTTTTTAAATAGTATTCATGATTGCCAGTTACAAAATAAATAGGACAACTAATATTTTCTTTAATAATTTTTAAAGATGATAAATCAAATGATGAAGAATCAATTAAATCACCTCCTATTAAAAGAAAATCATATGACTTATTTTTTAATAGTAAAATTATTTTATTTAAATGCTTAATATTATTTGATCCCATATGGACATCGCTAAGGAAAATAAATGAAACATCAGATTTAATTTTATTTGACTTAATATTTATATTTTTTATATAAATTTTAGATCCAAAATAAAAAGAGATTAAAGATAATATTAAAATAAAAAATAAACTCAATAATCCTAAGTAATATGAATTAAAATTAAAAATTCCTTTAATAATTATAGCGGCAGTAACTACCCAAAAACTTATAAATCCAATACCCATTCCTTCATAGATAAATATTTTAAGTGGTTTTAAGGATGTATAAGATCGAAAATAAAAAATAATTAGAATTGAAATAATAATTGTAAAATAAAATGAACTTCTTCTATTTGCTTGTTCGTTAAATAAAAGTTCGTTAAGAATCTCAATTGGATAAACATAGATAAAATAGGTAACACAAAATACAACAACATAAAAAAGTGTATTTTGAATAATCTTGTTCATAATTTATATGTTAAGCAATTAATTTAAAAAAATAATATAATGAAAATATTATTAATATTATTGCAACCCATATACTAAGGTTTGTTAAAAACGTTTTTAAATTTTGATTAGATTTAATAAAACTTGGAAGAACTAATAAAAGTACACCAATCATGTATATAATAGGAATTAATTTACTCATAAATATAATTTAGAATTCTTTTTCAATAAGTTCACTCACAAGGAGATCGCCCATTCCTTTATCTTTTGCAGATTGATAAAAATTCATTGCTAGTTTTGATAATTCTTCCGCGTTATTTGAATCTTTCATTAAGTCATTGATATAAGTTAAGTCCTTAAGAGTATTATTTACTGAAAACACATAACCTTTATAATCGCCTTGAAGAGCTTTATCAGCAATTCTGTTTAGAGCACCAGAATTACCAGAACCTAATTTAGCTACATCACATAAAAGATTAATATCTATATCAAGCATTTTGGCAGATCGAAAAAACTCTATTACAGTTGTTGTAGTTAGTAGTGATAAGAAATTAGATAATAATTTCGCTTGTGCAGCTTTTTCAACTGAACCAAAATTAAAAACATTTTTACAAAATGATTGAAGAAATATTTTTGAGTTATCAAAATCTTTAATATCTCCTCCCCAAATGCCACCAAGTACACCTTCTTCACTTTGAACTGGGCCGCCCATTACTGGGTTAACGGTGTATTTAATATTTGAAGAATTAAAAATATTTTTCATTTCTGTTGTGCCATTTTTATTGTGCGTTGTTAAATCAATGATAAGTAATCTATTATTAATTAAAGAAACTAATTCTTCAGCAATATTAATAGCAATAGGTGTGTTTGTTACACACATCATTAAACAATCAAGATTTAGATTTAACAATTCTTTATAAGTAAAAACTTCTGTCGCACCTTCTTTTATAAGCTTATCAATTGGTTCTCGATTTTTGTGAGCAGTTATAAATACATCAAAATCTTTTATAAGATTTTTAGCCATACCATACCCCATATAACCAGCGCCTATAAAACCTACCTTTTTATTGCTCATTTTTTAATTTGTTTTTATTAAATAAAGAAAATAATAAAAGAATAATTAACAGCGGTAAACATATTAAATTAAGAGTCTGCCAACTTGTAGAAAATAATATTATCCCAGCAGATAAAGAGCCTAAAGCTTGTGATGAAAAAACAACGAAATCATTAACTCCCTGAGCTAAAAATTTGTCCTCTTTGTTATACGATACAACTAAAAGACTTGTTCCAGATACAAATAAAAAATTCCAACCAATACCAAGTAATACCAAACCTATCATGTAACCATAATAGGTTTCAAAATTAAAATGAATAATAATAGTGATTAACAATATAATTATACCAGAATAAATCATTTTTTTATGTCCAAAAATTTTTATTAAGTCTCCAGTTAATAAGGATGGTAAGAACATTCCCACAACATGCATTTGAAGAACAATACCCGTAGAGAAAAGACTAAAACCATGCATCATATTCATTGAAATAGGTGTAGCCGTCATTAAAGTGCTCATTGTAGTATATCCTATCCCTGCACTTAAAATTGATAATTGGATATTTTTATTCGATAATAATTCAAATATTGATTTTTGTGATTTAAGTATTTTGGATTCAATTTTTTCTTCATTTTTATAAAATACAAAGAAGAAAAATGGAATAATAGTTAGAAGAGACATTGAAATATAAGAACCTACATATGTTATCTGATGAAAATCTTTAGTAACTGAGACAATGTTAGCGCCTAGTAGTGAAGCTATTATGCCCAATAGAAGTATTAGAGAAATAGCCTTAGGTATATTTGATTTTTCTACAGATTCACTAGCAGCAAAACGATATTGTTGAGCAAAAGCAACTGAAAGTCCAATAATCAAATTTCCTAAACAAAATAATTCAAAACTATTAATTAAAATTGCATAAGCACAAAATAAAGAAAATACACTATTTATTATGGCAGCTAATGAAAAACCAAATTTTCTGCCCTTCATTTTCATTATTTTGGAAGCAATTAATGAGCCGAATGCAGTGCCTACTATCATTAGCGCAGTTGGAAGGGTTGCTAAATAATTAATATTTATCATGGAAGATCCTATAATTCCACTTAACAAAACGCTAACAACAGGTGATGTAAAAGAAAATATCTGACCAACAGATAAAATAAATAAATTTTTATTTAACATGCAGTCTTCTTATATTTTATAAGAAATTACACAAATAAATTTATTAAATAAAATCTAATGGATATTTGTAATTTTTCTTAATTGTGTGAAGAGATATATGTGATGACATATTAGTACATTCAATTTCTTTAATTAATCGTTGTTGAAAATTATCATATTCTTCTATTGATGGAGAAAGAATAGTAATTTGATAATCACTATTACTTCCAGTTAAACGATGTACTTCAATTATTTGATCATACTTATTTACTACTTTTTGAAAATTTTTTAACCATTCGGTTGTATGATTTTGAATAGATATGGATAAAAAAACTGTAATAGACAAATTAATTTTTTTATTATCTATAATAATAGATTTTGATTTTATTATTTTTTCTTCTTCTAATTTCTTAATTCTATTCCAGCAAGGCGTGTTGGATAAACCGACTTTTTTTGAAAGTTCAGAAAGAGGTTGTGAAGAATTTTTTTGCAATTCTTCAAGTATTTTTTTATCTATATTATCCATAATTTAGAAATTTATCCTTTTTTAATCCTATATATTAGAAAATATAAGAATTATATACTATTTTTTGTATATTTTTTAAAAAATAATTCTAAAAGCTATGTAACGGTATTTGATTTTCAGATTGTGCACCGTTTAATAAAAAAAAGTACTAAAGAGAAAGGACTAAAACATGACTACAAAATCTTTACACCCTGAAACAATAGCTCTTCATGGTGGCTCTTACAGAAAAGATGAATCTACAAATTCAGTTGCTGTACCTATCTATCAAACCACAAGTTATCAATTTAATAGTCAGGAACATGCTAGTAACTTATTTTCATTAAAAGAACTTGGCAATATTTACACGCGTATAATGAATCCTACAACATCAGTGCTTGAAGAAAGAATTGCTCAATTAGAAGGTGGTTTAGCTGCAGTTGCTGTTTCTTCTGGTCAAGCTGCTTCAGCATTTGCTATACAAAATTTATGTCAAGCTGGAGATAATATAGTTTCTTCAACTGATTTATATGGAGGAACTTGGAATCAATTTGAGAATACTTTTAAAAAATTAGGCATAGAAGTTAGATTTGCTGATCCTGAAGATCCAATGACTTTTATTAAATTATCGGATGAAAAAACAAGAGCTTTTTATGCAGAAACACTTCCAAATCCTAAACTAAATGTTTTTCCTATTGAGGAAGTTGCTACTTTAGGTAAAGAATTAGGAATTCCTCTTATCGTAGATAATACTGCTGCACCTATTACTTGTAAGCCTATTAAACATGGGGCTGCTATAGTTGTGCATTCCTTAACTAAATGGATTGGGGGTCATGGTACATCAATCGGTGGAATAATAGTTGATGGAGGTAATTTTGATTGGACAAAAAAACCTCAAAGGCAACCTAATTTCAATCAACCAGAACCAAGTTATTGGGGTTGGGTTTTAGGTAATGTTGTGCCAGAAGTTCTTGGTGCTAATATTACTTTTGCTGTTAGGACAAGGTTTGTTTTATTACGTGATTTAGGATCTGCACTTTCACCAACTAACGCATTTAATTTTATTCAAGGTTTAGAGACCTTGCCAATACGTTTCAAAAAACATCAAGATAATGCAGAAAAAGTTGCAAAATATCTTAAGGACAAAAAAAATATAAATCGAGTAATTCATCCTAAATACCAACATGATATTTATAAAAAAAGAGCAGAAAAATACATGGAAGATGGTTTTGGTCCATTAGTTGGATTTGAGTTAGAAGGTGGCATAGAAGCTGGAAAAAAATTCATTGATAACCTTGAATTAATATATCACGTCGCAAATATAGGTGATGCAAGAACATTGGCTATTCATCCTGCTTCAACAACTCATTCCCAGTTAAGTTCAAAAGATCAACTCAGAGCTGGTGTAACACCTGGTTATATAAGGTTATCTATTGGTATTGAGCATATTGACGACATTATCAATGATATTGATCAAGCTATTAATAAGCTTGAAAATAAAGTTAAGAACGTAGCATAGAGTCCTTGTATTGTAATATGTCGTTCTTTTGAATAAAGGGTAGATTTCTACCCTTTATTTTATTATTAGTATATCCATGCCATCAAGTCATGATTACATTAAGGATAAAAGAAATAATAAAATAAAAATTTTTGTAAATAATAAATTTTTAACAAGAGATAAGGCTAATATTTCAGTTTTTGATTCAGGTTTTTTACTTGGAGATGGTGTTTGGTCAGGTATACGATTTCATAATAATAAATTTTTGTTCTTAAAAGATCACTTAGATAGATTATTTGATGATGCAAAAAAAATTGATCTAAAAATTCATTTTTCTAAAAAAGAAATTAGTAAAATTTTATTTAATACTATCAAAATAAATAAAATGAAAACTGATGTTCATATACGTTTAGTTGTTTCTAGAGGTATAAAAAGTACCCCCTATCAAGATCCTGCGTTTACTATTTCTAAACCTACAATTGTTATAATACCTGAATATAAACAACCTCAAGAATCTGTTTATAAAAGAGGTTTAATTTTAAAAACTGTTAAAACTATTAGAGGTCCTCATAATGTTCAAGATCCAAGAATAAACTCATTAAGCAAACTTAATTGTATTATAGCTTGTATTGAAGCAAAAAAACAAAAAGCAGATGAAGCTCTTATGTTTGATATAAATGGAAATATTGCAACAAATAATAGTACTCATTTTTTCTATATTAAAAATAATTGTGTCTATACTTCTACAGGAAAATATTGTGTCAAAGGCATTACTAGACAAAAAGTTATAGACTTATGTAAAAAAAATAAAATTAAAGTTTATCAAAGAAATTTTAAACTTAAAGATGTACTAAAAGCTGATGAAGCTTTTGTCACTGGTACATTTGCTAATATAATTCCAGTAAAAAAAATCAATAATACAAAATTTAATTTAAGAAAAAATCAAATAACCATTAAATTAAGAAATTTATATTTAGAATTAATGGAAAGATAATGATTATTTTTATGTGGTCTGGACCTCGCAATCTTAGTACTGCTTTAATGAGATCTTTTGAAAATAGGAAGGATACATATGTACTCGATGAACCCTTTTATGCTTATTATTTAAAAAAAACTGATTTAAATCATCCAATGAAAAAAGAAATTATTAATCATTATCCTGTCTCACAAAACAAAATTATAAAATTAATAACATCAAAGCCAAAAAATGAGAAAATTTTCTATCAAAAGCATATGACCCAACATATTATAAAAAATACAAATTTAGATTGGATAACAAAAGGATACAACTGTTTTCTTATTAGACACCCTGCCAAAGTAATAAATTCATATATTAAAAAAAATTCACTGAAGAATATTGATGACATCGGTTTTAAAAATCAATTTAAAATATTTAATAAAATTAAAAAAAATAATTTAAATTTTATTGTTATTAATGCTGATAATATTTTGATAAACCCCAAAAAAACAATAAAAATATTATGTAAAGTATTAAAAATAAGATTTTCAAAAAAAATGCTGTCTTGGCCTAAGGGCAAAAGATCTTCTGATGGAATATGGTCAAAAGTTTGGTATAAAAATGTAGAATTATCAAATACTTTTTCTAAGTATAGAAAAGAAAAAATTAATGTTCCAAAAAAATATAATAAAATATATGAAGAGTCTCTGAAATATTATAACGAAATGAATCAATATTCTATTTAATGTTATATATTCACATACAAGAAGCAGCTAAATTTTTATTTGAGCATAGACTTAACAAATCAAATATTAATAATTTGCCAAAACATATAACACCTACAGCAAAAAATGAAGCTTATTTAATTCAAGAAGAATTAAAACTATTATACCTTAATCTTAAAGAAAACATTTCAATAGGTAAAAAAGTAGGATGCACCAGTCTCGATGCTCAAAAACAACTTGATATTAGTGAGCCATTTTATGGAAACTTATTTTCTAGATTTTATTCAATTGATCCAACAAAAATATCATCTAAAAAATTTAGTAAACCATTTATTGAGCCTGAAATTGCTTTAAGAGTCAAAGAAGATATAGATATATCAAGAGCTCCTTTTTCAATTAATAATATTGATGATTTATTTGATGGAATTGTTTGTTCTTTAGAGATTGTTGACTTTAGATTTAATAAAACATTAAAGGAAATTGGTGCCTTAAATTTAATAGCTAATAATGGCGCATCAGAATTTTGGATAAGAAATTCTGAAGTATTTAAAATAAATAAAATTAATTTTGAAGATCATCCTATTAATATATCATATAATAAAAAAATTATTGGTGAAGGGAATACAAAAAATGTAATGGACAATCCACTAAACTCTGCTTTGTGGCTTATAAATAATATTGCCAAAAAAGGAGAAACGCTATTAAAAGGGCAATTTATTTCAACTGGTACTTGTACAAAAGCTCATGAATTAGTTGCTGGTAATGAAGTAAGCGCAGATTTTGGTGCATTAGGTAAAATTGAATTTCTATTTAATTAAACTAGATAATAAATATGAATATTAAGGGTTATTTTAATGAATCTTGCAGCATATGTCGTACTGAAATTAATCATTATAAAAAAATTAATAACACTATTCATTGGGTTGATGTAATCAACAATGAAGATGCATTAAATGAAACAAAACTATCATCAAAAGACCTTATAAGAAGGTTACATATTATTAAAAATAAAAAATTATATAAAGGGTTGGATGCCTTTCTAATAGTTTGGGGTGAAATACCGAAATATAAATTATTATCTAATTTTGCCAAATTACCTGTAATTTACCATATAGGTTATTTGATATATGAATTTTTTGCATTACTTTTATTTTATAAAAACAAACATTTATTAAAAAAAGATAATCAAAATTTCAATTAGATAATTTTTCTTAATTTTGTACATTTATATAAAAAATATGATAAATAAGATTAACAGTTTTCAAAAAATATTCTTTTTTAATTTTAAAAAAAATAATCCTAATCTGATAACTATATTATAAAATGTCTGAAATTTTACAAATATCAAAAGTATCAAAAATATATAAAAATAAGTTTCAAGCATTAGATAATTTAACCTTAAGTATTAATGAAGGTGAAATATTTGCTTTATTAGGACCAAATGGTGCAGGTAAATCAACATTAATTAATACAGTCTGTGGTATTTTAAATTTTGATAATGGTTATATTACAGTTAATAATTTTGATATTAAAAAACAATACCGAGAGGCAAGATCATTAATTGGTATCGTTCCTCAAGAATTAAATTTAGAGGCTTTTGAAACAGTTTGGAATAATGTTAATTATTCGAGAGGACTTTATGGCAAACCATCTAATCATGTGTATATCGAAAAATTATTAAAAGAACTCTCATTATGGGAGAAAAAAGATAATAAATTACGAGAATTATCAGGTGGAATGAAGAGAAGAGTTTTAATTGCAAAAGCATTGTCTCATGAGCCAAAAATACTTTTTTTGGATGAACCAACAGCTTCTGTGGATGTAGAATTAAGAAAAGATATGTGGGAAGTTGTTAAACGGTTAAAAAAGAATGGTGTTACCATTATATTAACAACACATTACATTGAAGAAGCAGAAGAAATTGCTGATAGAGTCGGAATTATAAACAATGGTAAAATAATTCTTGTAGATGAAAAAGAGAATTTGATTAAAAAATTAGGTCAAAAAATATTAAAAATTGAATTAGTTAACTCGATAAAAGAAATACCTAAAGATCTTAAAAATTTTAATTTAGAATTAAATCAAGAGAAGAATTCATTAACTTATATATATGATACTAAGGGTAAAAATACAGGCATAACATCTTTGCTATCAGAGATTAAGAATTTAGGGATACAACTAAAAGATATTAGTACAGAACAAAGTTCACTTGAATCAATTTTTTTAAATTTAGTAAAGGAGTCTGAAAATGAATTGGATCGGGGTTAAATCAATATACCTACATGAAATGGATAGAATGAGAAGGACATTATTCCAAAGTCTTATATCTCCGTTTATTTCTACTTCATTATATTTTGTTGTTTTTGGATCTGCAATAGGATCTAGAATTACAGAAATTGAAGGAATAAGTTATGGATCATTTATTGTTCCTGGTATGATAATGTTAACTATTCTTACTCAATCTATATCAAATGCATCCTTTGGAATTTTTTTTCCAAAATTTACAAATACTGTTTATGAGTTATTAGCTGCGCCTCTCTCAAGCATAGAAATAATCTTAGGCTTTGTTGGAGCAGCGGCAACTAAATCATTGATTATTGGGACAATTATAATATGCACAGCAGGTCTTTTTGTTGATCTTCATATTGAACATCCTTTTATCATGATGTTCTTTTTAATTCTTACATCTGTGACATTTGCATTATTTGGTTTTCTTATAGGTATTTGGGCAGATAATTTTGAGAAACTACAACTTATTCCTATTTTAATTATTACTCCATTAGTATTCCTCGGTGGAAGTTTTTATAGCATTAATATGTTACCTGAGTTTTGGCAAAAAATCTCACTTCTTAATCCAGTTTTGTATCTTGTTAGTGGCTTTAGATGGAGCTTCTATGAAATTGCTGATGTAAGTATAATAACAAGTTTAATAACAATTTTATTTTTTTTATTTTCATGTGTATTAATAATAAGTTATACTTTTGCAAAAGGATATAAAATTAAAAATTAGTCATTACAGATTGTGATTAAAAACTCTATTATTAAAGACTACAAAAAAAATGGTGTTGTAGTTTTACGTGATATTATTAGTAAAAAATGGATAAACATTCTTAAAAATGGTGTAAAAAAAAATTTTGAAAATCCAAGTAAATATAAATGTGTATATGAAAAAAATAATCAGAAAGAAATTTTTTATGATGATTATTGTAATTGGAATAGAATAAAAGAATACAAACAATTTATATTTCAATCAAATATTTCTGAAGTCGCTAAAGAATTGATGCAATCTGTAAAGGTCAATTTATTTCATGAACATGTTCTAGTTAAAGAAATTGGATCAAAAAAAAGAACGCCATGGCATCAAGATCAATCATATTATTGTGTAAATGGAAAAGATAACTGTAGTTTTTGGATACCATTAGATGAAGTTAATAAATCATCCTCTCCTGAATTTGTTATTGGTTCTAATAATTGGAACAAGCAATTTCTACCTACTAAATTCTTTGGGCATAGTTATGAGCAAAAAGATGGAGATTTTGAACACATACCAAACATAGAAAACAACAGAAAAAAATATAAAATTAAAAGTTGGAAAGTGAGTCCTGGAGACGCTGTTGTTTTTAATTTTTCTACAGTGCACGGTGCTCCAGAAAATAATTCAAAAAATAGACGTAGAGCTTTTTCTGTTAGATTTACTGGAGATGATGCTACTTATATTAAAAGAAAAGGTGAAATGTCTCCACCTTTTCCATATGTAAAATTAAAAAATGGAGATCCTTTGGACTCCAAAACTTTTCCAGTATTAATTTCTTCTTAAATAATAAATATAAGGTAGGGAAGTTGCATACATAATTAAACTGTAGGTTGCTGCAGGGATTAAATAAGCACCTCCATCAAAGAAAACATTCGCAACTACAATTGCTAGTGTTCCATTCTGAAGGCCACATTCAAGAGTAATGGCTTTTTGTTGAGATATATCAGAAATAAAAGATTTACTTAAATAATAAGCCAAAAGCATCATAACTATATTTAAAACGAGTGTAATTAATCCAGCCTCCGCAAAATATGCAACTACATTTTCTCTTTCTGCTAAAACCGCACCTAATAAAACTAAGAAAAATAAAAAGGTTGATATTTTTTTTGCTAAATTTTCAAAGGAACTAATAAAGTTTTTTAATAACATACCTATTAAAACAGGAATAGTTACTATTAAAAACATTTTTAATGCAATATCAATAAGTGAAATTCCTTCACTTGATAAATTAGTACCTAAAATAGATAATGAAATGCCTAAGATTAATGGAATTGTAATTACGCTTAATATACTGATTACCGCTGTTAAAGATATTGATAAAGCTACGTCACCTTTAGCAAAAGAAGTTAAAATATTTGATGTTGCTCCACCTGGTGCAGCAGCAAGTATCATTACACCTATTGCTATCTCTGGAGATAATGGCCAAATATAAACAAGTATTAAAGCTACAATTGGCAAAAGGATTAACTGAGATATAAATCCTACAAAGAATTCTTTTGGTTTTATAAATATTCTTGTAAAATCAGAAATTGACAATCCAAGACCTAATGAAAACATTATAAATGCCAAAGCAATGGGTAAAACTACATCAGTTACAATATTCATAATTCAAAATATCATTTGATTCTTCAAATAAATATAAAATTATCAAACATTTTTGTATATAATGATATAAATTTTTAATGTTTCCAAAGTTAGATAAATTAAATAAAAACAAAATAGCAGCTTGGGCAGTACATGGATTTACAGGTTCTGGCGCTGTTTTGGGGTTTTTAGCAATTATTGCTATTTTGAATAGTGATGCTGTAGGTGCGTTTTTATGGTTAGGATTAGCTTTGTTGATAGATGGTTTAGATGGAACTTTGGCGAGAAAAGTTAATGTTACTGAGCAAACACCTAATATTGATGGTACAATTTTAGATAGTGTCATTGATTATTTAAATTATGTAATCATTCCAAGTCTAATGATTTACTGGTTTGGCATGGTTCCAGGAATATTAGAAATTATTCTACCCGCAGCTATTTTTTTAGTATCTCTTTTTACTTTTGCAAATCTTCAAATGAAAACTGAAGATTATTACTTTAGAGGCTTTCCAGCTGTATGGAATATTGTAGTATTATATTTTTTTATATTAGGGACACATGAGTACATAAATGCTGGGGTAATAATTATTTGTTTATTTTTAACATTTGTTCCAATTAAATTTGTTCATCCCTTAAGAGTTAAAGAATTAAGAAATTTAACAATTTTTTTTACGATTATATGGTCTGCCACAACTTTAAAATTAGTGACAACACCCTCCTCCAAAATTTTTATGATCGATAGTACTATCATCTTTATACTGTGGGTATTAACTTCTATATATTTTGCTGTAATATGCTGGGGTCGCTCGATAAAAAAATATGAATAGTTTTTTGGAATCAATAATTAAAAGAGATCCTGCGGCAGGAAGTAAATTAAATGTTATTTTGAATTACCCAGGAGTGAAAGCTGTTTTCTTTCATTTTATTGCTAATAAACTTTGGAATATGAACTTAAAAATTATTGGAAGAATGGTATCTCAATTTAGCCGATTTTTAACAGGTATAGAAATTCATCCAGCTGTTAAAATTGGAAAAAATTTTTTTATTGATCATGGTTTAGGTGTTGTATGTGGTGAAACATCTGAGATAGGAAATAATGTAACTATTTATCATGGAGTAACTCTAGGAGGAATTTCTCCTGCAGAAAAATCATACGAACAAATAAATGTTAAAAGACATCCAACAATTTCAGATAATGTAATTATAGGTTCTGGAGCACATATCTTAGGTCCAATTAAAATTGGTAAAGGTGCAAGAATTGGAGCTAATACAGTAATACTTAAAGATGTTCCGGAATATGCAACTATGGTCGGTAATCCAGCTAAAAATATAAGTACAAATACAGATACGAGTTTTAAACCTTATGGTGTAAGAGACATTGATGCTAACAAATAATATTATTGATTTAATAGGCAACACTCCATTAATTAAACTTAAATATCCATCTGAAATAACGGGCTGTGAAATTTATGGAAAAGCTGAATTTCTTAATCCTGGTGGATCAATTAAAGACAGAACTGCACTTGGAATAATATTAGATGCTGAAAAAAATAATTTAATTGAACCAAATGGAATATGTGTTGAGGGGACTTTTGGCAATACTGGTATAGGCTTAACCCTTGTCAACAACGCCAAAGGTTACAAAACTGTTATAGTTATGCCAAATATAACCGCTCCATCAAAAAGAGATATATTAAAAAATATGGGAGCGGAACTACATTTAGTAGACCCTAAACCTTTTTCTGATCCAGGAAATTATCAGAGAGTCTCTGAAAAATTAGCAATAGAAATAGAAAAGGAGAGAGGTGTAAAAACATTTTGGGCAGGGCAATTTGAAAATATATCTAATTATAAATATCATGAAAAAACAACTTCTTCTGAAATTTTTAATCAAACTAATGGCAAAATTGATGGATTTACTTGTTCTATTGGAACTGGAGGAACGTTAACAGGAGTTGGAATTGGTCTAAAATCAAAAAATAAAAATATTAAAATAGCCTGCACAGACTCACAAGGTTCATCCATGTACAATTATTTTACTAGAGGTAAGTTAGAAAAAAAAGGAGAACCTTCTTTTACTGAAGGCATAGGACAAGCAAGAATTACCAAAAATTTAGAAAACTGTTCAGTAGATATGGCATATTATGTTGATGACAAAGAATGCTTAGAAATACTTTATAAGTTAATAAAAACTGATGGCTTATTTCTTGGAACTAGTTCTGGAGTAAATGTGATGGGTGCAATTAAAATGGCGAAGGAATTAGGTCCAGGTAAAACAATAGTAACTATTCTATGTGATGATGCAAATAAATATTATGAAAAAATGTTTAATAAGAATTTTTTAAATGATAATAGTTTACCTATTCCAGATTGGTTATAAATATGGCACAAAAGAAAAGATTATTTAATACAAAAGTTATCCATAGTGGGCATAAAGAGGATAAAGAAACTGGTGCAGTAATGCCCCCAATTCATTTGTCTTCAACTTTTAAGCAGAAAAGTCCAGGTGATTTTAAGTATGAATATGCAAGGACTAACAATCCTACTAGAGAAATTTTAGAAAAATTATTAGCTGAAATAGAAGAAGGTAATCAAGCATTTGCTTTTTCATCGGGTATGGCTGCTATTAATTGTTTAACAGATGCTTTGGATAAAGATTTTCATATTATTTGTTCTGATGATGTTTACGGAGGAACAAGAAGAATTTTTGATAAAGTTAAAAGTGTAAATCAAAATATTGAAATAACTTATACTGACTTTAATAAAGAAAATAATTGGCCTGGTTTAATTAAAAACAATACAAAAATGATTTGGATTGAGACTCCTTCAAATCCTCTCTTAAAAATAGTTGATATAAAAAAAATAAAATCTGAAATTTTTAATGAAAATATAAAAATCGTTTGTGATAATACTTTTGCCTCTCCTTATAATCAACAACCATTAACTATTGGAGCTGATGTAGTATTGCATTCGTCAACAAAATATCTTGGTGGTCATTCAGACTTAATTGGTGGTGCAATAGTTATTAAAGATGACCTAGAACTAATTGAAAAAATCAAATACTTACAAAATGCTGTTGGATCAGTCCCCTCTCCTTTTGATTGTTATTTATTAATTCGTAGCATAAAAACCCTGGGTGTAAGAATGGAGAGACACAATTCGAATGCTATTTTAATTAGTGAATTTTTAAAAAATCATCCAAAGGTAAAAACAGTAAGATACCCTGGTTTAAAATCAGATCCTAATCATGAATTAGCAACATCACAGATGAATGGTTACGGAGGTATTATATCTATTGAATTAGATACAGACTTAAAGGGTACACTCAAATTTTTAGAAAATATAGAAATTTTTACTTTAGCTGAAAGTTTAGGAGGTGTCGAAAGTTTAATAGAACATCCAGCAATAATGACTCATGCTTCCATTAGTAAAAATATAAGAGATGAGCTTGGGATTAGTGATTCTCTGGTAAGATTGTCAATTGGTATTGAAGATCCAGAAGATTTAAAAACTGCATTAGAGAATTCCTTAAATTTACTCTAATCCAATAATTTTTTTAATGTTTGGTTTAAAATAATTTGGTCCTTTCATTACCTTACCAGACTCATTGTAAATAGGTTTTCCATCATCTCCTAATTTACTCATATTTGAATTCTGAACTTCATTAAAGCAACTATCTAGGTCAACACCAAAAGAGTGCCCAGCTCCATATGTAACATAAAGTATATCAGTTAAAGCATCAGCTACTTCAATAATATCGTTATTATTAATAGCTTCCTTTAATTCATTTAATTCTTCCTGAATTAAATCTATCCTTAATTGAACAATTTTAGATTCAGGAAATTCGGGAGTATTTTTTACTTCCTGACCATAGGTATTCATAAAATTTTTTACTTTATTAAAATTTGACATATCACTCATTTCATTAAAATTATTTATAAAAAATATCGTTAAATGTAACAAAAATAAATAAAAAAGATATAATTGTTAATCCAGTTGTAATATAAATTCTAGTTACAAGTTCAGGAAGGGAATTTGCAAAAATCTTACTTATTATAAAGTAAACAATATGCCCTCCATCAAGAAGAGGAATGGGTAAAAGATTAAAAACACCTACAAATAAAGAAATTACAATAAATAAAAATATTACACCTCTTAGTTTATCTAACATCATTTGATCAGCCATTTTTACAATTCCTACTGGTCCAGCTAACTGTTCCTGTAGAGTATTATCTTGATAAGATTGCCTTAAAAAATTTATAGATGCTGAATAGTAAGTTGGAATGAATGATAAAGATTGTTGAATTGATTCATATAAATTAAATTGATCAATAACAGGTTCACTATTACTTGATATTCCTATAACAAATCTATTTATTTCTTGATTAAAATTTAGTTCAAAATTCTTTTCTATGAGTTCATTGTTTCTTTGAATTAATATTGAGATATATTTGCTATTACCTAATGCTTTAGGAATATCACTAAATTCATATATTTGACTATCATTTACAGTAATAATAATATCATTAACTCGTAAATCATTTTCTTCAGCAGAAGAATTTTCTAAAACTTTACCTATTATTGGAGCAAATGAAGCAATTCCAAAAAAAAAGAATATGCTAAACAAAGCTATCCATGCAGAGAATATATTAAAAAAACTACCAGCAAGCAGGATAAATATTTTTTGATAAAGTTTTAATGATTGAAAAGAGCCAGGTTCTTGATTTTGTGTTTTTTGAAAAACTGAGTCAAGACCTTTAATTTTAACGTAACCTCCTAGAGGGATAGGTGAAATTTTCCAAACAGTATTATTTTTATCCGTGAATTTTATTAATGGTTTTCCAAAACCAATAGAAAAGTCGGTAACTTCAGCTTTAAATATTCTTGCAAAAAGATAATGACCAAATTCATGTATAAATACAATAAATATAAAAACTAAAAGTAAATTTAAATAAATCATTTAGTTATGCATTGGACACATCTTCATAATCTTCAATAGGTGGGCATACACAAAAAAGATTTCTATCACCATATACATTATCTATTCTTGCAACAGGTGGCCAATATTTATTATTGTATAAGTAAGAATGAGGAAAAACTGCCTCAGCTCTTGAATATTTGTGTTTCCATTCATCTGCTGATACTTCTTCTATAGTATGTGGTGAGTTTTTTATTGGATTATCTTCAGCATCATAAGTGCCATCTCGAATTTTTTGAATTTCATTATGTATAGAAATCATAGCTGTACAAAATCTATCAATTTCTTCTTTTGATTCACTTTCAGTTGGTTCGATCATTAAAGTTCCTGGAACAGGAAAGGACATTGTTGGCGCATGGAAACCATAATCGATAAGTCTTTTTGCAATATCTTCTTCAGATATATTTAATTCATCTTTGATTGGACGAATATCAATTATGCACTCATGAGCGACCATTCCATTTTTACCAGAATATAAAAGAGTAAAGAAATCACTTAATTTTTCTTTTATATAATTGGCATTTAAAATTGCTATTTGTGTAGCTAATTTTAATCCCTCGTCTCCCATCATCGAAATATATGAGTAAGAAATAGGCAATATAGATGGGCTTCCCCATGGCGCGGCAGAAACCGCATCAAGTTCTGTCAATCCAAGCTCATTTTTAACGATTGGATGTCCTGGTAAAAAATTCTCTAGATGTGATTTGACTCCAATAGGGCCCATGCCAGGACCACCTCCTCCATGTGGAATACAAAAAGTTTTATGAAGATTCATATGAGAAACATCAGGACCAAATTTTCCAGGTTTTGCAATTCCTACCATTGCATTTAAATTAGCTCCGTCCATATAAACTTGACCGCCATTATTATGAATTGCTTCGCAAATTTTTGATATTGATTCTTCAAATACACCGTGTGTAGATGGATAAGTAATCATCAAAGCTGCTAATTTATTTCCAGCTTCTTTAATTTTGATGTCCAAATGATTTAAGTCTACGTTTCCTAAATCATCACATTTAACAATGGATACTTCCATACCACACATTTGTGCACTTGCTGGATTAGTTCCATGAGCACTATTAGGTATTAGACATACATTTCTATCATACTCATTATTAGACTCATGAAATTTTTTAATTGCAAGTAATCCTGCAAATTCACCTTGAGCGCCTGCATTTGGTTGCAATGATATTGCATCAAATCCTGTTATATCTTTAAGCATAGATATTAATTCTCTCATCATTTGATTATAACCCTCTCTTTGTTGTTTTTCTAAAAAAGGATGGGCGTTTGCAAATCCTGGTAACGTTATTGGTAACATTTCTGAGGCTGCATTTAATTTCATAGTACATGAACCAAGGGGAATCATTGATCTATTAAGCGCAATATCTTTATTTTCTAATTTTTTTAGATATCGCATCATTTCTGTCTCAGAATGATAAATATTAAATATTGGATGGGATAATATTTTATCTTTTCTAAGAATACTTTCATCATTAAAAATAAGGTCAAGATTGTTTTCAATTTCGTTAGCATCAATTTTTTTATTGGTTGTATTAAAAAAAGCAATTAGATTATCGATGTCTTCTAAAGTTGTAGTTTCATCAATCGTGATTGAAAATGTTGTGTTGTTAATTAGTCTAAAATTAATTCCTTCTTTCACAGATTTATTAAACCAGTCTCTAGCTTTAGCGTCTTCAATGACTATTGTATCAAAATATTTATTAGATTTAATTTTATATTCTAATTTTTCTAATGATTTTTTAAGATATCTAGTATTGTGATTTACAGTAGATGCAATATTTATTAATCTTTTTGGTCCATGATAAATAGCATAGGCTGCGGCAATTATTGCTAATAAAGCTTGGGCAGTACAAATATTGCTGGTTGCTTTTTCTCTTCTTATGTGTTGTTCACGAGTTTGAAGAGCCATTCTGTAAGATCTTTTATTGTTTCTATCAACTGACACACCTATTAACCTACCCGGCATTAATCTTTTAAATTCATCTTTTGTTGCAAAAAATGCTGCATGAGGCCCTCCCAATCCCATCGGAACTCCAAAACGTTGAGAACTGCCTATAACAATGTCAGCATCATAGGAACCTGGAGATTTCATAACAACCATACTCATAATATCTGCAGCAACAATGGATACAATTTCCTTAGATTTATTACTTTTAATAAGTGTGTCTAAATCTTCAATTTCTCCGTAAGTATCAGGATTTTGTATCAAGCAGCCAAAAGTATCTTCGTTTGGTTTACCTTCTATAATTGTTATTCCAAGAGGATGAGCTCTTGTTCTTAAAACTGATAAAGTTTGAGGGTGACAAGAGTTTTGAATACAAAAGGTCTGCTGTTTATTTTTCTTAATCTTGTATGCCATCATCATAGCTTCTGCTGCTGCAGTACTCTCATCTAATAAAGATGCATTAGCAATATCTAATCCAGTTAAATCAATTATCATTTGTTGAAAGTTCATTAGCATTTCTAAACGACCTTGAGAGACTTCAGGTTGATATGGCGTATAAGCAGTATACCAACCGGGATTTTCAAGAATATTTCTTAAAATAACACTTGGTGTAACAGTGTTATGATAACCAAGTCCAATATATGTTTTTTTAAATTTATTTTTTAAAGATAAAAGTTGCATATTAACTTTATTAAATTCTTCTGACATTCCTGGTTTTAATTTTAATTTATCTTTAAATAAAATATGATCAGGGACAGTTTTTTGAATTAGTTCATCAAGATTTTTACATTTTATGAATTTTAACATTGAGTCTATATCGTCATTTCTAGGTCCAATGTGTCTACTTGCGAAAGAATTTATATCGATCATTTATTTATCCAAAAATTCTAAATACTGATCTAAAGACATCAAAGTATTATATTGATCTGGATTAGATACTTTTATTTTGAATATCCAACCTTCATTTTCAGCATCTTGATTAACTATAGAAGCATCGTTTGACAAATTATCATTTATTTCTGTAACTTCACCATCTAGAGGTGAGTAAATATCTGAAGCAGCTTTTACAGATTCAATAACACATAATTCTTCTTTAGCTTTAACTTCTTTACCTAAAGTGGGCAAATCCACAAAAACAATATCACCTAAACTTTCCTGAGCATGATTTGTAATGCCAACAGTTGCAATTTCGCCACTAAGCTGAACCCACTCATGTTCTTCAGTATATTTTTTTTCACCCATATTAATCTCCTTTTTTATAATTTTTTTTCACAAATGGAATTTTCTCAAGTTTAATTTCCTCATATTGATCACGAACATTAACGTATTTTTTTTCAGAAATATTTGAAAGTTTATTTATATAGCCAATACCAATGGATTTTTTTAAAATTGGTGAGTAACATCCACTCGTAATAAATCCAATTTCTTCTTTATTATTGTTATGAATAGTCATTTGATTTCTTAACATGATTTTATTTATTGGACTTAATCCTATTTTTTTTACTGATGGAATTGAACTTAATTCCTTTGATAAAATTTCAGAACCATTTAAATTATGATCTTGCAATCTGTTTTTATCTAAAGCCCATGACAAACCTGCTTGTATAGGATTTATATCTTCGTTTATTTCATTTCCATATAAACTTAGACCAGCTTCTACTCTTAATGAATCTCGACAACCTAGACCGCATAAAATTACATTATTATTATTAAGAATATCATTAATTAATTTTTCTGCCTTATTATTTGATATTGATATCTCAAAACCATCTTCACCAGTATAACCAGATCTAGAAATAAAAAGATCGCTACCATCATATTGAAGAATTTGAATATTTAAAAAATTCATAGATGCAGGTAGATTTAATATCGAATTAATAGAAGAAAAAGATTCAGGTCCTTGTATTGCAATCAAACATCTGTCCTCAAAAATTTTAAAATTTGAAATAGTTGCATTAAAGATTTTATTAAGTATTTTTTTTCTTGATGAATTGTAAACTATATATACAAATTCATTGTTATCAAATTTAATTTTCGAAATCATAATATCATCAACGATTCCTCCATTAGAATTTAAAATAAATGAATAGTGACATTTATTTGATATTATTTTTTTTATATTCAAAGGTATGTATGCTTCTAAAGCTAAAATATTTTCTTCATTAAAAGGAATAAGAATTTGGCCCATATGAGAGACATCAAAAATACCAGTATGATTTCTTACATGTAGGTGCTCGTTTATAATGCCTTGCTTGTAATTAATTGGCATATCATAACCAGCAAATGGAACAAACTTCGCATCATTTTTTTTATGAAAATCTTTTAAATAAATATTTTTTAGAGCTTCTTCAGTCAAAATGACTCCTGTTAAGCCCTCTCTGTATATTTACCTGAGAGTTTTTACTCCTTCGGTAGAGATTAATCTCTTTTCCAGATTTTTTATTCTAACGGTCCTTTTTGCCTGAGAGTTTCCGGGTCGTTGCTCCTTCGGCTCTGTAAAATCACAGTATCTCCCGTTAATAACAATTTATACTATTGTTTTATATTTTCAATTATTTTAGAGGAATATGGTTTGAATTTTTTGCTGATTGATAATTATTTGATATATCCTCATAAAGTTTATTAATTTCTTTGATTTTTTCTAATAATTTATCGTTTTCTGCATTTTGTAGTTTTTTAATTTCTTCTACAATTGAGTAACTTTGCCAGAAAGTGTTATTTTTTGAATATTCACCTTTATCAATCTTAAAGACTTCTTTTAAAATTTTCAGATCATAAGGAATATTAAAATTAGATTCAGTTTCTTCATAATGAAATAAATAATAGAAATTATCGAAACCACTCCAAGTAATAGCGGACAGACATAAAGAACAAGGCTCATGAGAGGAAACAAACAAATAATCTTTTGGATTTAAATTTCTTAATTTAAAAAAATTTATAATAGTAGAAATCTCTCCATGATATATTGGATTCTCTATTTCGTTATTTACACCTGTAACAACTAAACTTAAATCAATTTTATTTAATACAAAGGCCCCAAATATTTTATTTCCTTTAGAAACAGAGATTTTTGTTTCTGGTATAAGATTATTTAAAAAAATATCTAAAATTTTATTATATTTTTTAAAGTTCATTGATTAACTCTTACAATAATTAGTGAGTTATAGGCAAAAAAAAAGACCCAGCAAGCTAGGTCTTTTTTATGTATCGTGCATTTCCTCCCGATACAAACTAAATAAAGTTTCCTTTATTTAATTTGCTTACTACCTTTGCGTGTAATAAGTATCTATTATTTAACTCTAGAAATATTGATTATCAAATAAAAAAGATAAAATATTAATTTTACTGTGTATATGTTTGTTGATAAGCTGTTTAAAGTTATCTTATTGGTTTATCTGTACTAACTTTAATACTTAGATGATATTCTCTATATAAAGTAAAAAAACTAGCAATTAATATTAATGAAAGACCTGCCATACCTTTTATTGTTAAATAATCATTCCATATTAAATAACCAAATAATATTGACCAAATTATCAAACTATATTCATAAGGAGCAATGGTTGCAGGTGACCCTATCCGATAGGCGCCAAAAATGGAAAAAAATCCAATTACTGCAGTCAAACCAATAATTATTAGTAATAAAAAATAATTTAAACTAGGAATATTCCAGCTCATAAGCACAAATTTATATTCTGACAATTGATACGGAGTAAATGTTAAATTATTTACATAAAAATAAATTATAATTGAAAAAACAATAGCTGATAAATAAGTGTGTAATATTTGTGTAAATAGAGAGTCTTTATCAGATGTTTTTTTCTGAATTACAACTGTTACTGCGTAGAAAAAAAGCACAAAAGATTGGGAATAGAGTATAAATATTAAAATCATTAAAATTTGGATCTAGAACTAAGTACACTCCAATAAAACCGATTAAAATTGCACTCCATCTATACATGCCAATATTTTCACCGATAATAAATTTTGAACTTATAGTTACAAAAAAAGGGCTAACAAAAAATAAAGTCACTGCTTCAGGTAAAGAAATTTTTGATAAAGAAAAATAATACAAGCTAAAACCAAGAAAAAATATGGATACCCTCAAAATAGTAATAAAAGGATAATAAGTTTTGAAAATTAGTTGAATTTTATAGATCCAACAATAAGTAAAAATAACTAAAATTCCAACTATAGAATCTTTAACTATATAAATTACATAGATATTTATATAATCAGACATTAATTTAATCAATGTATCTTGAATTGAAAAAACAAACATGCCTAATATAATCAAAAAAATAGCTTTAATATTATTATCTAGTGACATCATAAATTTATGAATGTTATAAAGTTTTGTTAATGAAAAAAAAGAAAATATTTAATATCATTGGTATCATGACAGGGACATCAATGGATGGGATTGATATTTCTTATATTTCAACAGATGGAATTAATAAAGTTAAAATACTAAAAGAAAAAAGTTACCCGTACTCACTCTATGAACAAATTAAAATTAAAAAAATAAATATAACAAATATTAGTAAAAAAAATCTGATAAATTCTCATAATGTTAAAATAACAAATTTAATTATCAAATATTTAAAGAAATTTTTAAAGGAATTTACTATAATAAAAAAAGGCATTGATTATATAAGCTTAAGTGGACAAACAATATTACATATTCCAAATAAAAATATTTCATTACAACTTGGTAATCCAAAATTAATATCAAATTTTTTTAAAATACAAGTAATTAGTAACTTTAGAATTAATGATATAAAAAATGGAGGTCAAGGAGCTCCAATTGGTGCATTTTATCATAAATTTCTAATTAAGAAGATTAATACAAATGCTGCAATAATAAATTTAGGAGGAGTGGCAAATTTTTCATTAATATATAAAAAAATTTTTATATCTGCTGATATTGGTCCAGCTAATGCAATATCAGATGATTTAATGATGTATTTTTTTAAAAGAAAATATGACAAAGATGGTAAACTAGCTTCAAAAGGTAATGTAAATAAAAAAATCTTTGATTTATTTAAAAAAGATAGATTTTTTAGAAAAAAATATCCAAAATCTCTAGATAGAAATAATTTTCATTACTTAATTAAAGAATTGAAAAAAATTAAAGTTCATAATGCACTAAGAACATCTCTAAATTTCACAATTTTCTCTATAATCAATTTAATAAACAATAAAATTTTCACTGATATTAATGAAATAATATTTACTGGTGGTGGAAGAAAAAATAAATATTTAATATCACAAATAAAGAAATTGAATCATCAATTACAAATATCTTTAATTGATGATTATGGATTAAATGGGGATTTAATTGAATCACAAATGTTTGGGTATATTGGCATAAGATCTCTTAAAAAATTAATTTTAAGTACACCAAATACTACAGGTGTAAAAAAAAAATATCACAGGTGGAAATTTATATTATTAATTTGTAACTAGTTTATTCCAAGATTGATAATCAATATTGGATCCACATAATATAATTAAAGTATTTTGACCTATAAATTTCGAAGAATTTAATTTTTTTAAAGCAGCAAAACCAGCTACGCAAGCAGGTTCTAGTAAAAGTTTTAGATTTTTAAAGTTATATAACATATAATTTATCATTTCTTGATCAGATACATTAACCATTTGATAAATTACTTTTTTAGCAACATCAAAAGAATAAGTCATGTGAAGAGGTGCGCATAGGCTATCAGCTATACTATTTATTTCTACCTTATCTAATGGCTTACCTATTTTTAAACTTTCTGTCATTCCTTTTGCATTATCAGGTTCAACACCAAATATTTTAATTTCAGGAAAAAACTGTTTAAGAGCAGAGCCGACACCACTAATCAAACCTCCACCACCAACTGATATTAATACATTATCTATTTTTGTATTAATATTTTTCATTTGATTTATAATTTCCAAACCAAGTGTGGCTGATCCTTGTAAAGTATTTACTCCATCAAATGGATGAACAAATTTATAACCTTCTTTTTCAGCACTTTTCACTTCATCAAATGCTTTATTTTTATTTGTAAATAAAATATTTGCATTATAATTTTTACACTGAATTACCCTGTAGGGATTTGCCGATTCATAAAGAAATATTTTATTTTTAAGATTAAAAATATTTGCAGCATAAGATGCTGCAATTGCATGATTGCCAGCACTAACTGCTGTAATTCCATTTTCAAGATCTTTTTTATCGGTAGAAAGAATATTATTAATTGCCCCTCTAGCTTTAAATGATCCACTTTTTTGAAAACACTCGTATTTTAAATAAACGTTTGTATTTAGATCCTCATCAACAATTTGGTTTGCTTTAATAAGTGGGGTAACATTTATGAATGGTTTAATTTTTTTATATACTTTTTCAATTAATTGTATTGATAACTCTTCTGGTATCAAGATTTTGCTCTAATTTCTTTGATTTTATCATATGCAAGATTAATTGCGGCAAGTTCTTTATTTGATTGTTCGATGAATTCTTTTGGCATGCCTTTAGCAATCAAATTATCTGGATGATGTTCTTTATTTAAATTTATCCATTTTTTTCTTATTTCCTGATCTGTGTCTTCTCTACTGACATCTAAAATTTTATAAGGATCAGAAGTATTATTGTTTAAATTCATTTGAAATATTCTTTGAAAAGTTTTTTCATCAAATGAAAATGATTGAGAAATTGATCTTAATAAATCAACTTCATTTAAAGATATTTGACCATCTGATGCAGCAATAAAAAATAAATTATTTAGCATTTCCTCAAGCAATATTTTATTACCTGTAAATACTAAACCTACCTGATCAGCTATTTGTTTATAACCATATACATCTCTTTTAGCTTCATTAAAAATTTTCGCAACTTTACCTAATTCAGTTTTTGGTACATTAAATTTTTCTTTAAAAGCTTGAATTTCATCATCTGTAACTTGCCCATCACTTTTTGCAAGTTTAGCTGCTAAAACAATAAAACTAATTGTAAAAATTTGTTGTTTTTGATCTTGAGATATTTGAGAATAATGAAAATTTTTTTGTTTTTTTCTATCAAAGGCACTACCAGCCATTACACCTAGTATAGCTCCTATAGGACCGCCTATTGCAAATCCTGCAGCACCTCCAAGCAATCTTCCCCAAATACTCATTTCAAAATATTAATTATTTCTTTTAACTCTTCTAACTCTAATAAAGAAATTTTATTATCTTTATTAGTATCAATTAATTGAAAAATTATACCGGTAGATTGATTAATTTCATCAATGGAGACAAATCCATCATTATTTAAGTCAATAATTTTAAAATAAGTAATTTCTTCTTTATTTAGTTCTGAAGCATTAACTGAAGTTAATATAATAAAAAAAGATATAATTAATTTTAACCAAACCATCTATACATACCTATAATTCCTGCACTAGCATAGAATATTTGTAATAATAAAATACCCTTATACTTTAGTTTATATGCCCACATTCCAATTAAAATTGCGGATATAAACAACAAACTAAAGCCCAGGAACTCTAAACCAGCGTTTAGGGCAACAAATAAAGAGTATAAAATGGCTGTAATCACTCCAGCCCATTCTAAAAATTTAATCAAATAAATGTATTATACTTTTTTAACGTTAATAGCGTTTTCTTTTCCTCTGTTTTCACCTATTTCAAATGTAACAGCTTCACCTTCTTGTAACTGGTCAATTCCAGCTTCTTCTAGAGCAGAAATATGTAAAAATACATCTTTTCCTCCTGCATCATTTTCAATAAATCCATATCCTTTGGTTGGATTAAACCATTTAATTTTACCTGTAGCCATGTAATCTCCTTTTTAAAATGTATGGGGTTTTATAAGATTTGTATTTTAGTAATAAATATAAGTATAAATCTCGTCGGTAATTAATTAATATTGTAACTAACAATAATTCAATTAATTGCAAGTAATAATATAGAAAGAGTTACATAATGCTTAGTTATAAACACGGGTATCATGCTGGTAATCAAGCAGATGTCCTTAAACATATATGCTTAATACAAGCATATAAAAGCTTAAAAAAGCATCATAATTCAATAAGTTACATTGATACGCATGCAGGAAGTGGTGATTATAAATTTAAGAGTGATTATATGTCAAAAAACAAAGAATATGAGAAAGGAATCAGCATATTAGAAGAATACAAATACGAAAATCAATCAATTAAATTTTATTTAAAAATTATAAGAAATATTAATAATTCTAAAAAAATATCTTTTTACCCTGGCTCACCATTAATTATGAGTTACATGAGTGATAATAATGACAAATTATCATTTTATGAATTGCATAATAACGAATTTATACTTTTAAGAAAAAATTTATCAAAACAAATTAATTCAAAATTTTTTAATAAAGATGGTTTTGATTTTACTAATCAAAAAATAAATTCAAATGAAAAAACCCTTGTCTTGATTGATCCTTCTTATGAAATAAAGGATGATTTTGAAAAAGTTGTAAATATTCTAAGAACATTAGATAAGGAATATTCAAACTTAACAGCTTTAATTTGGTACCCAGTTTTGAATGTTGAGAATAATGATCTATTTATAGAAAATATTAGAAAAATTGGATCTAATAGAATTACTCGTATTGAGCTTCCTTTAAAAAAATACAATGAAGATATTGGAATGAAAGGTACTGGAATTATTTTATTTGATGGATCTAAATTTCTTATAAATAATATGAAAGAATGCGTAAAAGAACTATATCAGATTTTCAAAGATGAAAATTGCAATATAAAACCTAAAATACAAAAAATATAAATGGCTCAATCAAAAATTAATCTTAAAAATGATGGCATTTATTCCCTCTTTATTAAGATTGCTATCCCCTCTTCTATTGGAACAATATTCCAAAATTTATATTCAGTAGTTGATTCAATTTTTGCTGGGCAAATGATTTCAGAGTCAGCATTAGCTGCAATTGGGCAAATATTTCCAATTTATTTTATAATAATAGCCTTAGGTGTTGGTTTAAGTATTGGAACAACATCATTAATTGCAAATAGTATAGGTGAAAATAATTTAGAAAATTCTGGTAAAATCTTTTCTCAGTCTTTTATTCTCTCAATTCTTGTATCAATTGTCATAACTACATTAGGTTTATATTTTAGTCCATCTATAATAAGTTCTATAAATAATGATCAAGAAACCCTTGAGCTATCATTAAAATATATACATATAATATTTTTTGGTTCGATATTTATATTTATTTTAATTTCAATCAACTCATCCTTAAGTGCTCAAGGTGATACAAAGAGTTATAGAAACGTTTTAATTTTTAGTTTTTTTTTAAATATATTTTTAAATCCAATTTTAATTTCAGGTAAAATATTTTCATTTCAATTAATGTCACCTCTTGGCATACAAGGAATTGCTTATGCAACGATTATTTCCCAGTTTGTTGGAATATTTTATTTGTTTATTAAATTAACAAAAACATCAATTTATAGTTATGTTAACTTAACAATTATTCCAAATTTCTTAATAATAAACAATATTTTATCTCAAGGTATACCAGCATCTATAGGTATGATGATGATAGCAGTAGGTTCATATATACTAATTTATTTTGTTGGTTTTTTTGGAGTAGAGGCGATTGCAGGTTACACTTCTGCAGGACGATATGAGCAATTATTCTTCCTTCCACTTCTAGGTTTAAGTACTGCAACAGTAACTATTGTTGGGCAAAATTTTGGAGCAAAACAATATAAACGTGTCATAGAGACATATAAAAAAGGAATTAAAATAGGAGTAACAATATTATCTTTATTTGGATTATTAATATTTTTCTCTGCAGATATAGCTATGAATTTATTTACCGATAATGAGGATGTTAAAAAATATGGCTCAGACTATTTAAAAATATCTGCTTTAATGTTTCCTGCTTTTCCATTTTTTTTTATTAGTAATGCAACATTTCAAGGTTTAAAAAGGGCAATAATAGTTATGTACATGGCTATTTTGAGATTTGTTTTAATTCCTTTTATTTTGATTTCTTTAATTTTTTATCAAATTGGTGAAAACTATAATTTTATTTTCTTTGCCTTAGCAGTGATGCACTGGACAATAGGTTTAATATATTTTTACTATTCTAATAAAAAATATAAAAAAATTTTAAATTAACAACTACTGTGTCCCAGAAAGATTAGGTACAAAAAGAACATCATCGTAGGTTTCTGATTCTAAAACATTATTTATCTTTTTATATTTAATAATTATTTGCTTATTTTTACTATTAATTGGAGAAACTATAATTCCTCCTTCATCTATTTGCGAGGATATTTCCTTAGAAATATGTGATGTTGCTGCAGTAATAATAATTCTATCAAAAGGAATTTGTTCTTTCCACCCAAGGTTACCATCAGCATATTTTGTAACTATATTGGAAATTTTTAATTCCTTAAATATATTTTCAGCTTTTATTGATAAATTTTTTATTCTTTCTATAGTATAAACTCTTCTTACTAATTGTGATAAAACAGCACTTTGATAACCACTACCTGTGCCTACTTCTAAAACCTTATGTTTTGACTCAAGTTCAAGTAATTGAGTCATCTTAGCAACAACAAAAGGCTGACTAATTGTTTGGTTATCACCAATAGGAAGTGCTAAATTATCATAGGCTTGATTTCTAAAATTTTCAGGTATAAATTTTTCACGAGGAATTTTTTCTATTGCAGATAAAATTTTAGCATCTGAAATACCCGACTCTCTTAATTCCAGTATTAGTCGAATTTTTTTAACATCAAGCACTAAAAAAGATGATCTTGATTATCAAAATATTTTTTCAATACTTTTGGAATCCTAACATTTCCATCCGCAGTTTGGTAATTTTCCAATATAGCTATTAATGTTCTTCCTACTGCAAGGCCTGAACCATTCAAGGTATGTATATAAATATTTTTATCATTTTGTTTATACCTAGTATTCATTCTTCTTGCTTGAAAATCTCCACAATTAGAGCAACTTGATATTTCTCTATATTTATCTTCCCCAGGAAGCCACACCTCTATATCATACGTTTTATTAGCGTTAAAACCCATATCTCCTGTGCATAATGTAATTACTCTATAATGAAGCTCTAAATCTTGAAGAATTCCTTCAGCACAATTAAGCATTCTCTCTAATTCATCTTTTGATTGTTGAGGTTCTACTAATGAAACTAATTCAACTTTAGTAAATTGATGCTGTCTAAGCATACCTCTAGTATCTTTGCCAGCAGCCCCAGCCTCAGATCTAAAACAAGGTGTATAAGAAGTAAATCGCATAGGTAATTGATCAATATTCAATATTTCACTACTATGAAGTGCGGTCAGTGGTATTTCAGCTGTGGGTATTAACCAGTGATCATCACCGGCAGTAAATAAATCGTCTGCAAACTTTGGTAATTGTCCAGTGCCATATAATGTCTCTTCTTTAACCAAGTAAGGAACATGCATCTCAACATATCCATTTACTAAAGTATGTTTATCAATCAAAAAATTTGCAATAACTCTCTCTAATTTAGAAAGTTGACCTTTTAAAATAACAAATCTTGAACCTGATAATTTTGTTGCAGTTTCAAAATTCATTGAATTAGCATTTTCACCGATTTCGAAGTGAAGTTTAGGATTAAAATCAAAAGTAGGCTTATCACCCCAATCTTTATAAAATACATTTTCAGTTTCATTAGCTCCTACTGGAGTACTAGAGTCTGGTATATTTGGCAATCTACTTAAAATTGATTTTAGCTCATCGTCTTTTAATGTTTCTAATTGTTTTAGGGTGTTAACTTTATTTTTTATATCTTCAACTTTTTCCATTTCATGAGTGGCATCTTTTTTTTGACTCTTTAATTGTCCTATAGATTTAGATATTTGATTTCTTTCAGCTAATAAATTTTGCAAAATTGTTTGTGTTTCTCTTTTCACCTTATCTATTTCAATAATTTTATTAGCTATGGGATTTTCACCTCTTGTTTTCATAAAGTTGTCAAACTCTGTAGGATTTTCTCTAATATAATTAATGTTATGCATTAGTCGTCTTTTTTATTTTTTTGAATAATTTTAGCTATGTAAATAGAGATTTCATAAAGTATTATAATTGGTAAAGCTAGACTAATTTGACTAAAAGGATCGGGAGGTGTTAAAAATGCTGCTGATAAAAAAGCAATAACAATTGCGTATTTTCTAAACTTTTTAAGAGACGTATATGTGACTATCCCTACTTTAGCCATCAACCCTAACACAACAGGCAGTTGAAATGCTAAACCAAATGCAAAAATAAATCGCATCATTAAAGAGAGGTACTCACCCATTTTAGCCTCTAATCTTATAGGCACTCCTGAATCACTCATGTTTTGATATGAGAGAAAAAAATTCCACGCAAGTGGGGCTATCAAATAATATACCATAGCACCACCAGCAAAAAATAATATGGGAGTAGCCATTAAAAAGGGTAAAAAAGCATTTTTTTCATGTTTATAAAGGCCAGGAGCAATGAATTTCCATATTTGAATAGCAATTAATGGAAAAGCAAAAAACAAAGCAAAGAAAAAGGCAATTTTTAATTCTGTAAAAAAAGCCTCTTGTAAAGCAGTATAAATAAATCCTTGCCCTTTATCAATTTGTAATAAATTAACTAAAGGTTTTGCAAGAAAATAAAATAAATCACTTGCAAAATAAAAGCATATTATAAAAATTATAATTATATAAATAAAACTCCACAAAAGCCTTTTGCGTAATTCTGTAAGATGATCAATTAATGACATTTCTTTAAATTCTTGATTAGCCATAAAATTTACTAAATTAAATCAGCCTCATCTTGAGTCTTATTTTTATTTTCTTTCTGAACATCTTTTTCACTTAAGGTAGATGTTTCTTTTGTTGAATTAATTTCATTTTCTAAATTTTTTAGATCCTTAACTTCTTTTTCAATTATATTAGCTGTTTCTTTTAATGAATTAACTTCAGATTTAAACTTGTCCTTAATATTTAAATCATCTTTAATATTTTTTGCTTCCATTATAGTTTTATTGATTTCTTTAAACTCCTCTTGATCAGCAATTTCATTTAAAGAATATTTAAACTCTCTTGATAATTTTTTAAGAGATTTTGCGAATGTAGAAAATTGTTTAATTAATTTCGGTAAATCTTTAGGGCCTACAACTACAATGACTACAGCAAGAACAAGAAGAATTTCACCCCAACCAAAAGTAAGCATAATTACTTTTCGTTATCAGAATTATTCTCTATATTTTTATCTTCTTTTTTATCTTCATCGCTCATACCTTTTTTAAAGGATTTAATTCCTTTAGCCATATCGCCCATGAGCTGAGGTATTTTACCCCTACCAAATAATAATAACACAATTACTAGTACAATTAAAAGTTGCCAAATGCTTGGTGTCATAAATTATCTCCTTTTAAGAATGCTCATAACGTAAAATATGAAAAAGTAAAACTCTATAAACGCCTTAAAATGAAAGAAAGTGTTATTATTAGGGATTTTCCTTTGGTATAAAATCTTCTAAAGTTTCCTCTTCTCCATCAATTTCGAGACCTTCTATATCTTGATTTTTGCTAGCAATATCAGTGATAGTTGCAATTGCTGATCTTTTTTCTAAAAATCCACTAGCTTTTAATTCATCTTTATTAGGTAAATCTGAAATATTTTCAATTCCAAAATGCTCCATAAATAGATCTGTAGTAACCCATAAAGCAGGTTTTCCAGGAATATTTTTTCTTCCAGATGGCTTAATCCACCCAGTTTCCATTAAGTGATCTATTGAACCTCTGCCCATTTGAACGCCTCTTATATTCTCTATTTCAGATCTAGTTATAGGTTGTTGATAAGCAATTATTGATAAAGTTTCAATTGCAGCTCTAGATAATTTTCTTTTTTGAGTTTTAAAGATTGTTAATTCATCTTTAATAGTTTCTGAAGTTCGAAAAGACCATTTATTACCAGTTTTAATTAAATTAATACCTCTAGTTTCATAAAACATTTTAAGATCTTCAATTTCTTTTTTAAAATTTTTTTTATTAATCATTTTTTCTTTTAAATCTTCCTCTAATATGGGATCTCCTGATGCAAACAAAATTGCTTCTAAAATTTTTGTATCTCTATTGATGGTCATAACTGTCTTAATTTTACAAAAATATTTCCAAATGCATCATTTTGTTTAACATCAATAAAACCATTTTTAGCTAATTCTAATGAAGCAACAAAATTAGATGATAATATTGATTTATTTACTATTTTATTACTATTAAATTTTGGAATTAAGTTTAATAAATTTGTCCATTCAGTTATTTCTCCAAAGATATTTTGTAATCTTTGTATTGCATTATCAACAGAAAATAATTCAGAATATGCTATAGTTAGATGACTAGCTTTTTCATCTTTTTGAATAATAGAAGAGTAAGCACTAAGTAAATCAAATAAAGATGATGAGTATGTAATATTATATTTTACTTTAAGACCTTCTGATGAGCCACCATAAAATGAATCTCTTCCAATAAGTGTTCTAGAATATAATTTTTTTGAAACTGATTGAAAAGCCTCTAGTCTTTGGAGTTGGAATTTAAGAGCTTCTTCCAATTCTTCAGGTGTATGGTCTTCAGATTTCTCATCTTTTGGAAGAAGCAGTCTTGACTTTAAATATGTAAGCCAAGCTGCCATAACAAGGTAATCTGCAGCAATTTCTAAGTGTATATCTTGAAATTGATTAATAAAATTAATGTATTGTTCAGCTAATTCTAGAATAGATATTTCTGATAAATCTACTTTTTGCTTTCGTGCTAATTCTAAAAGTAAGTCAATAGGACCTTCATATGAGTTGAGGGTAATATTAAATTGTTTTGAAGAAGAGTTATCAATTTCGTTAGTAATATTAAGCATATTTTATTATAATAAATTTTTGTGATTCTGGCTAATTTAAAATTTAGTTGTATCAACTACTAAACAATTATTCATTTTAGTTAAAAAATTTATGCAATAATTTGTAGCATCTAATCTAGTCGTAAAATTTTTATACAGTAAAAAGTATTCAATTCCTAATTCTGATGTTAAAGCCAAGATGTAAAAATCATCTATATTATATACCGATTCATCAAAGTTAGTTATTTTTTTTAAATATTGATTAACATTTATGATCTGACTATCGGTAAAAAATTGAATACTAAATAATAAATCATTAGGTTTTTCTATCTCATGTTCAGCAATCTTTTTTGAAGTTTTATTAAGACTTTTCTTATCAAGATTTGCTATCTTTTCCCCCCCTCTATCCTCAGGGACAATAAAAAAAACATCAGTATTTTCTGGAATAACTATCAATTCATTTTCATTTGAGAGTAAAAAAAGATAAAGAAAGAAAAAGATTACAATGATACAAGATAAAGCAATTATTATCTTTCTGTATGATTTTTTTTTCTTAAATAAAAGTCTTGCATTCATTACATTGTTTCATGATAATCAATACCAATAATATTAAATATATTTTCAAAGACTAACCTCATCGAATGAAGCCATATTAATTTTGTTTGAGTTTTTATAATATTATTTTCATCTATAAAACGAAGAGATTCATTTTCCTTACCTTTATTCCAGAATGAATGAAAAGATGAAGATACATCTTCAATAAAGTTAGTTAATCGATGAGGTTCTCTTGCGTTAGAGGCTAATTTTACAATATATGGATAAGATAATAATTTTAATATTATTTCTATTTCATCTTTTGTTAAATATTTAATAATTTCTTCAAAATTATTAAATGTTTTTATATCAATACCTAAATCTTCCGCTTTGTTAATAACTGAAGATGCTCTTGCATAAGCATATTGACAATAAAAAACTGGATTGTCTTTATTCTTTTCAATCACTTTATTTAAATCAAAATCCATAGAAGTTTCGCTTTTAGTTGATACCATAAAGTATCTGAGAGGGTCTTTACCAACCTGATCATACATTTCTTGCAATGTGATAAAATTGCCTTCTCTTTTCGACATTTTTAATATTTTATTATTCTTGATAAGTCTCACTATTTGACATGTTACTATTTCAAGATAATCATCTTTATTAGCAATTGTTTTTAGTAAAGATTTCATACGCGGAATATACCCTACATGATCAGCGCCCCATATATTAATTAACTGATCAAATTTTCTATTATATTTATCGAGATGGTAAGCTGCATCATTAGCAAAATATGTCCATTCGCCATTGGATTTTTTAAAAGCTCGGTCTTGATCATCAAGTATTGTAGATGATTTAAAAAGTAATTGTTCTCTTGGTTCCCAGTCTTCAGAGTCATCACCTTTAGGCTTATCAAGAATACCATTATAAAGTAAATTTTTTTTATCTAATATCTTAAATAGGTCGTTAATAATATTGCTTTTAACAATATCTGATTCAAAAGAAAATTTATCAAACTTAATATTTAATAACTTCAAATCCTGCTTAATAAATTCTATCAAATACTTAACTGCAAACTCTTTAAAATAATCTTCTCTTTGCCTTAAGTCATGATTAAGCCACTTATCTCCATCTTTTTTTTCAATTAATTTGGCAATATCAATTAGATATTCACCTGGATACTCATCGCTATTTAATTCTGTTTTCTCTCCGTTTAACTCAAGATATCTTTTAAATAAAGATTTACCCAATATATCAATCTGAGAACCTGCATTGTTAACATAATATTCTCTTGTTACGTGATGACCAGTATTAGAGAGCAACGAAGATATAACATCTCCTAAAACTGCTCCACGCATATGAGCTACGGTAACTGGACCAGTTGGGTTTGCAGATACAAATTCAACATTTACCTTGCTCCCGTTACCTAAATCAGATTTACCAAATTGATTTTGTTGAGTAAGTAGATATTCAATTTGATCTATTAGAAATTTCTTCTTAATATTTATATTAATAAAACCATTTTTTGAAATTTCACATTTTTCAATAAAAGGTAGATTGTGAACTCCTGCAATAAGCTCTTTTTTAAAATTAAATTCTTTATTTAAAATTTTTTTAATCGCTACTAGATAAAAATTAGAGGAAATATCCCCTTGCCTAGACTTTGATGAAAAATCTATACTGATTGAATTTCTATTAAAAGTATTAAGATGATTATTTTTAATACATTTATCAGCAAATTCATTAAAATATGTAAAAAGTAAATCAATATGATTATTCATATAAATCCTTATGGAGTCTTGAGGCATATCTATCTGTCATACCAGAAATATAATCACAAATTACCCTTTCTATGGGTTCATTTATACTTCGCCAATCATCGGGAAGTTTATTAGGTGATTTATAAAAGTATTTAAATA
>JBJKYR010000027.1:0-8853 GCA_045560945.1 Alphaproteobacteria bacterium
TGTTTTTGGATCTGCTTGTGAATAACCATATTCAAAACCAAGAACACCAAACTCAGATAAAAAACTATCAACAATTTCGAACAGTGCTTGTTCTTTTCTAAAATGACGAAGAGGAACAAATCTTTTTTCATTCTCCTGATCATATAATACAGCATGACGATGACTGAAAGTCCCCCTCCCAACATCTTGTCCTGAAAGACGAACACCATAACCATCTTTAAGCAATGTTGCAAATGCAAGAGCTTCTGCTGTAGCCCAATCAATATTTTTGCCATTATTAATTGATTCTTGACGTTCATTATAAATTTTTCGTATTCTTTTATGAGGAGTAAAATCTTTAGGTATAGAATGAATCTCTTTGGCCAAAGCCTTTATGTCTTCTTCTGTGGATGAAGTTTTGCCTCGTCTTGCATCAATGGATGCTATCTTTATTCCTGTCCATGTTCCATCTAACCAATCTGCTTTATTTGGTTTATACGATTTTGATAGCTCAAACTCACTATCTAAAAAATTTTTAAAATCAGAAATTTTACTTTTTGCTTCTTCCTCAGTTAATACTTCTTCTCTAAGTAATTGCTCTTTATATAAATTAAGAGTTGTTGAATGACTCTTAATTTTTTTATACATTAAAGGTTGAGTAAACATTGGTTCATCCGCTTCATTATGTCCTGATCGCCTATAACAAAACATATCAACAACAACATCTTCTTTAAATAAATTTCTATACTCTGCTGCAAGCCTACATACATGAACTACTGCTTCTGGATCATCACCATTTACATGAAAAATTGGAGCTTGAACCATTTTAGCAATCTCTGTGCAGTAAGGAGCAGAGCGTCCATAATGAGGGGTTGTTGTAAAACCAATTTGGTTATTTATAACAAAATGTATAGTGCCCCCTGTTCGAAATCCTCTAAGTTGTGACATTGCAAATGTTTCTGCAACAATCCCCTGTCCGGCCATAGCAGCATCACCATGAATTAAAATTCCAAAAACCTTATCATTGGTTTTGTCTTTTGTTATAGTTTGCTTTGCTCGTACTTTACCTACTACAACTGGATCTACTGCCTCAAGATGTGAAGGGTTCGGAGTCAGAGATAAATGTATTTTTTTTCCATCAAACTCTCGATCACTTGATACACCTAAATGATATTTGACATCACCTGAACCTAAAACTTCATTAGGGTCATTTAAATCTCCTTGAAATTTAGATAAAATTACCCCTGTAAGGCATCCCTAAAACTGTAGATAATAATGTTAATCTCCCTCTGTGGGCTGTTCCAAAATAAATATCTTCTACTCCTAACAAACAAGATTGTTTAACCATTTGCTCAATGCCAGGTATCATAGATTCACCGCCTACAATTCCATATCTTTTGGTTCCTAAAAATTTTTTATCTAAATATTGTTCAAATAATTCTGACTCAACTAACCGTTGAAAAATTGCTTTTTTACCCTGTTTAGTAAAATTAGTTTTATTGTAAGCTTCTTCTATTCTTGCTTGTACCCATTGTTTTTGATCAACTGATTGAATATGTAAAAACTCAACACCTATCGAAGATGCATAAGTTTTATTTAAAATTTTAATTATTTCTTTAAGTCTTGCTGTTTCTAAACCTAAACTACCATCAATGAATATTTCTCTATCTAAATCATTTTCATCAAAACCATATGATTTATAGTCTAATTCTGGATGATAAATTTTTTCATGTAATTCAAGTGGGTCTAAATTAGCAATAAGGTGGCCATTAATACGGTAAGCACGAATTAAGCGAAGGGCGCGTATAGAATCTAAAGTAGAAGTTTTAAAACTATTAAAATCTACTCCTGATGATGAGCGGATAACTTTATCAAAAGAAATATCATTAATTACATTGGTGTCTCTTTTCTTCCACTCAGGTCCACCAAAATCTGAAATGATTGATACTTCATCTTCATTTAATGAAGAAAAAAAACTCTTCCAACTCTCATCAATACTTTTGGGATTCTGTGTATACTTAAAGTAAAGCTCAGCTACATAAGGAGCATTTGCACTATTTAAAAAACTATCATTCATTTTCTATGTTTATACACTGATTATATTCTATAAATATTATTAGATTTTGAATTTAATTATACCCTTTTTGCATCTCTGATAACATTGTTTCACCCATTTTGGCAGGAGAGGATGCTACAGCAATATTAGCTGACTGCAAAGCATCAATTTTTGACTGTGCAGTTCCTTTATTGCCAGATATTATAGCTCCAGCATGACCCATTCTCTTACCTTTTGGGGCTGATACGCCTGCAATAAATGCAGACATTGGTTTTTTTATTATTGATTGAGATATGAATTCTGCAGCATCCTCTTCAGCTGTACCTCCTATTTCACCTATCATTAAAATTCCTTTTGTTTCTTCATCCTGTAAAAACAAATCAAGACAATCTATAAAATTCATTCCATGTACTGGATCTCCACCAATGCCAACACAAGTTGTTTGTCCAAGCCCAACTTCTGACGTTTGCCATACTGCCTCATAAGTCAGTGTACCTGATCTGCTTACTATTCCTATTTTGCCCGGCTTATGAATAAAACCTGGCATAATTCCGATTTTGCACTCACCAGGTGTCACTAATCCGGGACAATTAGGTCCTATAAAATATGTTTTTTTTTCAATGATTCTTTTTTTTATCTCAACCATGTCAAGCACAGGAATACCCTCTGTAATGCAGGTAATAATTTTAATATTAGCATCTAATGCCTCATGAATAGCTTGTGTTGCAAATTTAGCTGGAACATAAATTACAGTTGCATCTGCTTGTGTATAATCTTTTGCTTCTTTAACTGTATTAAATACAGGCAAACCTAAATGTGTTGTTCCTCCTTTTCCAGGAGTTACACCTCCAACCATTTGAGTTCCATAATCAATAGCTTGTTGAGAGTGATAAGTCCCTTGTGATCCAGTAAATCCTTGGCATATAACTTTAGTATTTTTATCAATGATTATTGACATAATTATCCTTTAGCCAAATCCACTACTTTTTTCGCTGCTTCTGTAAAATCATCAATAGAAATTAATCTTAGATCAGAATTATTAATTACATCTCTTCCCTCACTTGAGTTTGTTCCTTGAAATCGAACAACTAAAGGTAGTTTAAAATCTAATTCTTTTACTGCCTCAACAATTCCATTAGCAATCATGTCACAATGTATGATGCCGCCAAAAATATTAATCAATATAGATTTAACATTTGGATCTGATTGAATGATTTTAAAGCCCATTATGACTCTATCTTTATTTGCTGTGCCTCCTAAATCTAAAAAATTCGCAGGCTCTTCACCAAATTGTTTGATAATATCCATTGTTGCCATAGCTAAGCCAGCGCCATTAACCATACACCCAATTGATCCATCAAGCTTAACATAATTCATATCATGTTCTGCTGCTTGCAACTCCAAAGGATCTTCTTCGGTTAAATCTTTTAATTCTGCTAATTCAGGATGTCGAAAAAGTGCATTATCATCTAAACTAATTTTTGCATCTAACACAACAAAACCTCCTTGCTTATTTAAAACAAGCGGATTAATTTCAATTGCTGATGCATCAATAGAAGTAAAAATATTTAATAATTTATTGATAATAGAAGTTAAATCATCAAGTTGATTTTTAGTAATATCAAGTTTTGTCATTAAACTTTCATCTAAAGAAACATCTTTGTATGTTGTAAAATGAATATTTATAATTTGTTCAGGATTAGTTACCGCAACTTCCTCAATATCCATACCGCCAGCAGAAGAAATCATCATCATTATTTTAGAATTATTTCTATCAACCAGGAGACTAAGGTAAAACTCTCTATCAATATCACATCCTTCTTCAATAAAAATGTGGTTTACTATTTTACCTGCCTCACCTGTTTGTTTTGTTACAAGCACGTTACCCATCATTAATTGTGCAATAGAGGGAACATCTTTTTTTTCAAAAACAACTTGGACACCACCTTTATCATTAAAAGAATTTTTAAAATGTCCAGCACCTCTTCCACCAGCATGAATTTGTGATTTTACAACCCAAGGTGGGCCATTTAAGTCTTCTATATCTGCATGAAGTGTATCGAGATTTTTACTATAGGATTTACCTTGAAGAACAGGTAGTCCAAAATTTTTAAGAATTTCTTTAGCTTGGTATTCGTGAATATTCATTGGTTAATCTTTAAACAATAACACTTGCATTATACTGACGTTATATATTTTAAACCCTTATTTTGATGTTAATTTTTTTGCTAAGGCTGTAAGATTTTTCACTGCTTTAACAGAATTATTGAATTGTTTTTTTTCTTCAGCATTCAGCTTTAACTCTATCACTTTTTCTACACCTTTTTTCCCAATGATAACTGGAACACCAACATACAAACCTTTGACACCGTATTGTCCATTTAAATAGGAAGCACATGGCAGAACTCTTTTTTGATCTTTTAGGAAAGACTCAGCCATGGCAATAGCTGATGAAGCTGGAGCATAAAAAGCAGAAGCTGTTTTCATCAGTCGTCCAATTTCACCGCCACCATCTCTTGTTCTATCAATAATTGCATTTATTTTTTTTGTAGTAGACCATTTTAACTTAATTAGTTCTGGAACAGGAATACCTGCAACAGTCGCATATCTAATAATTGGAACCATCGTATCACCATGACCCCCGAGAACAAAAGCACTTACATCTTCTACAGAAACTTTAAACTCTTCGGCTAAGAAATATTTTAATCTTGCACTATCAAGAACGCCTGCCATACCAACACACATATTAGTTTTTAAGCCAGCAACTTTTTGTAAAACACTTACCATCGCATCAAGTGGATTAGTTATACAAATAACAAATGCTTTAGGGCAATTCTTTTTTATTCCTTTTCCTACTGTTTGAATAATTGTGGAATTTTTTTCAACTAAATCATCTCGCGTCATTCCAGGCCGTCTTTGAAAGCCTGCTGTTACAATTACAACATCAGCATCTTTCATATCACGGTATTTTGAAGAGCCACTTAGGTTTGTATTAAAACTTTCAATAGAAGAAGATTGGGCTAAATCAAGGGCTTTTCCTTTTGTCATACCATCTGCGATATCTATAAGAACAACATCACCTAGCTCTTTTAGTCCAATCAAATGTGCAAGGGTTCCACCGATATTTCCTGCTCCGACTAGAGCAATTTTCTTTCTCATGAGGAACCTATACAAGAATTATAATTCTGTAACAATAGCCTTCTTTAAATCTGCAATTGCTTTTGCAGGATTGAGTCCTTTAGGACAAGAGCGCGTACAATTCATAATCGAATGACAACGATATAGCTTCATTTTGTCGTTTACTGCTTTCAATCTATTCTTTCTCTCAGAGTCTCTTGAGTCGTTCACCCATCTAGCTGCTTGCATTAAAACTGCAGGCCCTAGATACTCTTCACTATTCCACCAATAGCTTGGACATGCAGTTGTGCAACAAAAGCATAAAACACATTCCCATTGACCATCTAATTTTTCTCTATCTTTTGGAGTTTGTTTTTTTTCCTGACTAATACTTGCTGTGGCACTAGAATTATCATTAGAGCGTTGTAGCCAAGGTTTAATAGAAGCTAACTGTTCGTAAGCCTTACTAAGATCAGGCACTAAGTCTTTAACAACAGGCATATGAGGAAGCGGATAAATTCTAATCTCACCGTTTACCTCTTCAATAGGTTTTAAGCATGCCAAGGTATTGACCCCATCTATATTCATGGCACAGGAACCACAAACGCCCTCTCGGCAAGATCTTCTAAAGGTTAATGAAGAGTCAATTTCATTCTTTATTTTCATTAAAGCATCCAAAACCATTGGGCCACATTTACTTAAATCAATTTCATAACTATCTAAACGGGGATTATCTTGATCTTCAGGATTCCAACGATAAATTACAAGCTTCTTTGGTTTTTTTGATACTTTCTTCACTGGATGAGCAATACCTTGTTGTACTTTTGAGTTGGCAGGTAAAGTAAATTCAACCATCTTTAATACACTCTTTTCTTTGGTGGAATAGGCTGAACGTGATTGGTTAAGGTATTCATGTTTACAGGTCGTGTTCCCATTCTAACACCACCTTTATTATCAAGCCATGATAAAGAATGGACCAGCCAGTTAGAGTCATCTCTTTCTTGATGATCTTCTCTTGCATGCGCTCCCCTGCTTTCTGTTCTATTTAGAGCAGAATGAAGAGTAACCTTAGATTGTGCCATTAAATTATGTAACTCAAGAGACTCCGTTAAGTCTGTATTAAAGATCATAGATTTATCTTTGACATCTATATTATCCATTGAGCTTTCTATATGACTAAATTCCTCAATACCTTTTGAGATAAGTTCATCCGTTCTGAAAACTGCACATTTTTCTTGCATAACTTTTTGCATTGAAGTTCTTACTTCACCGGTTGAGCTATCCCCTTTCTTAAATCGAATTTTATCAAAACGATCTAATATTGGGTCAACTGTGCTTTCATCAATATCAACTGGCTTACTGTTAGGTTTCACTTTTTCTTTGGCCGTAATACTTGAGGCTTTACCAAATACGACAAGATCAATTAAAGAGTTTGTTCCTAAACGGTTAGCTCCATGTACAGATACACATGCCGCCTCACCAACTGCCAATAATCCTTCACATACATTATCTGGATTATTTTCTGTTGGGCGGAGCACTTCAGTTCTGTGATTTGTGGGTATGCCTCCCATATTATAGTGTACAGTCGGTAATACAGGAATTGGTTCTTTGGTTAAATCTACACCTGCAAAAATTTTTGCAGTTTCTGAAATTCCAGGTAATCTTTTATAAAGAGTAGTGCTGTCAATATGCTCTAAATGTAATAGAACATGATCAGCTTCTTCTCCACACCCTCTATTTTCATTTATCTCAATTGTCATAGCACGACTAACTACATCCCTTGATGCTAGGTCTTTGGTATTAGGTGCATATCGCTCCATAAATCTTTCACCATCACTATTTGTTAAATACCCACCTTCACCCCTAGCTCCTTCAGTTATTAAAACTCCAGCGCCATAAACACCTGTTGGGTGAAATTGAATAAATTCCATATCAGATAGAGGTAAATTTTGCCTCAAAGCCATAGCACTTCCATCACCTGTACAAATATGCGCACTTGTAGACGAAAGATACGCCCTACCATATCCACCTGTAGCAAGAACTGTTTGATGAGATAAAAAACGATGAATTGTTCCATCCTCTAAACACCAAGCAACAACACCTTTACAATTTCCATCTTTATCCATGACTAAATCTAAAACAAAATATTCTATAAAAAACTCTACATTGTGTTTAAGTGATTGTTGATAAAGAGTATGAAGCAAGGCGTGTCCTGTTCTATCAGCCGCTGCACAGGCTCGCATCGCTGGAGCTCCTTCTCCATTATTAGTTAAGTGCCCACCAAATGGCCTTTGATATATTTTACCATCGTCTGTTCTACTGAATGGCATACCATACTCTTCAAGTTCAATTACTGCTTCTGGAGCGTTGGCACATAAATACTCTATAGCGTCTTGATCACCCAACCAATCAGAGCCTTTAACAGTGTCATACATATGCCATTTCCAATTGTCGTCACCCATATTTCCAAGAGCTGCTCCAATACCTCCTTGAGCTGCAACTGTATGGCTTCTGGTTGGAAATACTTTTGAGATACATGCTGTCTTTAAACCAGCTTCTGCCGAACCTAGAGTTGAGCGTAATCCAGATCCTCCCGCCCCTACAACAACAACATCATAATGATGATCTATTACCTGATAAGCCTTATTCATGAACTAATTATATAGAAAAGAGAAATGGTTGTTAAAAACATGAATGTATAAGTTAATGTACTTATAATTAATTTAGTAATTATTTTTAAATTATGTGATGTGACATAATCCTCTACTATAGTATCATTGCCTAATTTTGCATGATAAAGCATTGACATTATCAGAATAAAAAAGAGCGAAGCATTTATTTTTGAAAAGAAAAAAGTTCTAATTTGATCATATTCATAACTTGAAAGAATAACACATTGATAAACGAACCAAAAAGTAAGTGGTATTAATATTACAGCTGTTAGTCGTTGCATTATCCATTTAGATGCATAATTTTTCATATTGAAATCCAAACTAACATTGTCGATAAAATTGATAAAATTATCACGACGTAACCTGATTTGTACACAGTGCTTAGATCCATCATTTTACCATAACTCCAAAACAAATACCTGATTCCATTATAAAGATGGTAAAAAATAGTTAGCGTCCAAAGAAATAAGAATATTTTAAAAAAAATTAAAGAACTTAAACTCTGAAATTTAGAATAAAAAGAGGGACCAAGTGCAATGAGAATAATCCAAACGGATAATAAGATGCCTCCTAGACTAAGACAGATGCCAGTAAATCGATGAAAAATAGAGAAAACTGCTGTTAGCACTTTCTTATGAATAGAGAGGTGTGGGGATAAAGGGCGATTCAATGACATTTTATATAATAAAACAGAAACTTTATATCTTATAAGTATATTTTTTTTGCAGAAATTCAAAAAAAATCCTGAATCTCAAGAACTAAAGGGCAATTTTAATAATGTGCATAAGTCTGTGGATAGATTAGATTGTAATAATAATTTTTCTTTAGAATCCAAAAGAATATTAACAAAATTTTCTTCTAAAAGTTGAATTTTTCACCCATTAATTGTAATCTGGTTTTAGTCGGATTGTAACTCATTTTCTTTGCTTCGGAGGAACGCCTAGAAATTGTTTTCATCTTACCCGCCGTTTGATGATAACCGAGTTTTTTACTAGAGAAGTGTCTGCCAAGGTACAAACTAGCAAAGAC
>JBJKYR010000028.1:0-8389 GCA_045560945.1 Alphaproteobacteria bacterium
GATAATAAATTGATTTCAGGATCTATTGAAGCCATTAAAGAATTTAGAAAAAATAATTTAAAATTACGATTTTTAACAAATACAACAACTACGCCGAGAAATCTAATATTCAATAAACTTCAAGATTTTGGTTTTAATCTTAAAGAAGAAGAAATTTTTACACCTATTATTGCTACTAAAAATTATCTTAGAGATAATAGAGTTAAGAAAATTGCTTTGGTTACCAATGTTGAAATTATTGAAGAATTTAATGACTATGAAATTACACAAAAAAACCCTGAAGTTGTTATTATGGGAGATATATATAAAAATTTTAAATGGGAGATCCTAGATAGGATATTTAAATTAGTATATCTTGAAAATTCAGCACTAATTGCTCTTCATCAAAATAAGTATTGTATGCGTGATGGCAAAATTTCACTTGATCTTGGTCCTTTTGTAAAAGCAATAGAGTATTCAAGTGGGAAAAAATCAATTCTAATGGGTAAACCTGAAAAAAATTTTTTTGACTTAGCGGTTAAAGATTTAGAATTAATAAAAGATAATATTTTAATGATTGGTGATGATATTACTTCTGATATTGAAGGATCAATAAATGCTAATTTAAAAGCAGTTCAAGTTAAGACAGGAAAATTCCAAGAAAAAGATTTGAAGCACTCTACTCAACCACATTATCGCATAGAATCAATAAATAATTTACCGAAGTTACTTGGATATTAATTAGTTTCTTTTAGCCCAATAAAATTGATAAAAAGCTGCTGCAATAATTGCTATGAATAAGGAAACAAAAGCAACATAGATTATTGTTGCAATAGCCCAATAAACAATGACCAGAACCAAGCCTATCCCAGTTATTGCAGCCCAAAAATATAGTAATTTCTCTAGATATTCTTGCATAATTTTATTTTATACTAATTAAAGTATTTTATCAATTTCCTCACGACTTGGCATTGAATTTGCAGTACCAATTCTGGTTGTAGATATGCCCGCATAGCAATTGGCAAACTTTATTGCTTCATTAACTGATTTACCTTCACACAAAGAGGTTGCAAATGCTCCATTAAAAGCATCTCCAGCACCTGATGTATCCACAACCTTATTTTGTAAATCTAAAGATGGTTCGAAGTGATTAGTATCTTTATTAGCAAAATAAACACCTTTTTCACCTAAGGTTATGAGAGCATTTTTAATACCAAGATCTAAAATTTGAGTTACATATTTTTTTGCATCTTCAACAGTGTTAATTTCTCCATCAATATAAAAACTTGCCTCAGTTTCATTTGGTGTAAAATAATCAACTAAAGGAAAAATTTCTTTATCTAATTTGGCTGCTGGTGCAGGATTTAGAATTGTTGTAACATTGTTTTCTTTTGCCATTTTAAGAGCATAGCAGACAACATCCATTGGAGCTTCTAATTGTGTAAGAAAAATAGATGAATTAATAATAGTATCTTTAGCATTATCTATATCACCTATAGTGAGAGCTCCTGCCGCTCCTGGCACTACTGAAATTGCATTATTGCCTGTCTCTTTATCTAACAAAATAGCTGCAACTCCCGTGCTATGATAATTACTTTCGAAAACATTTTTAATTCCAACGTTTGTTTCTCTGTATGTCTTTAATGCCATTTTTCCATAATCATCATTCCCAATTTTAGTTATAAACTCAACAGATGCACCAGCCTTACCAGCCGCTACTGATTGATTAGACCCTTTGCCACCTGGACCTACAACAAATTTCTTCCCTAAGATTGTTTCTCCAACCTTTGGAATTTTTCCAAAAAAAGCAAGGTCAGCAACAAAGATACCCAAAATTGATAATTTATTCATATTGATCATCCTACTTTATTTTGTTTTCATAGAAAACAAGAATTTATTCAGTTGAAATAAATTCTGCTGTTTTTTTATTAGCTACTCTTATTGAATTTTCAAAATCATTATTCTTTATAAAATCTATTAAAAAATTTCCCGCAAAATAATCTCCAGCTCCATGAGCACTTTTAACATTTACTGAATAACCTTTAATATGAATAGGTTTATTATCTTTTTCACACAATATTACCCCTTCAGATCCTAAAGTGATTATAACTTTAGAGACTATTTTAGATAATTTTGTAGCAATAGTATCAAAGTTGCATGAGTAATCTTCACTTAACTGCTGTGCCTCAATTTCATTAACTAATAAAATATCAACACATTCAAATAGTTTATAATTTATTTTTTTTGCAGGAGCGGCATTAAGAAATACCTTTATATTTCTTTTTTTTGCCTCCTTAGCAGCAGCTAAATTCATTTCTTCTTTAATTTCATTTTGAATCATCAGAAAAGAGGCATCTTTCCATAAGTTATTATCATACAGTAAAGTCTCTGGGATTTCTAAGTTAGCACCTGACACTACCACAGCGCTATAATCACCACTTTTATTTGAGATGGCAACACTAATGCCAGAATTACCTTTTACTTTTGAAATATTTTCAAGTGATATATTTTCTTCTTGTAATCTTTTTATCAAAAATTCTGAAAAAAAATCATTACCAATTGCGCTTATGAATTTAACTTTTATTAATTCTTTATTTAATGCAACAGCCTGATTAGCGCCCTTTCCTCCTAATTTAGGAAACCATTTTTCTGCCAAAACAGTTTCACCAATTTTTGGTATTGAATTTGATTTAATATAAATATCGTAGTGAAGACTTCCCAATACAACTATTGAGTTTGAACTCATATTAAGAATACAAAATACTATTAAATATTCTATGTGAAGTTATTGAATCTTGATTTTCAATAGCAGTAGTCAGTTCATGATTTTGAATAAGTTTATCAACTAATTTTAATTGTTTTCTCACAGTATCTATATTTAATTCACACTCCTTAATAGGATCCATATTGGTAGTATCTGGAAAAGTATCAAAATATATTGGTCCTTGATATTTTAATTTAGTTATATGATAGAGTAACTCTATTGTTGCCAGTTGATGAACAGATCCTACCATAAGTCCATCATCTCTTTTTCCATAACCATCATTTAAATGCAAGCCTAAGATTTTTGAGTGTTTATCTATTAAGGCAGCTACAAGGGCAGGTTGTTCATTTGAATATAATATATGGGCAAAATCTATTGTCACACCAATGTTATTTAAATTAATATCTTTTATAGCCAGAAGTGTTGTGCCTAAATTTGACAGTAAGGAATATGCGCGCGGTTCATTTGGTTTATATTCAATACTAATTAAACACTCTTTATCATGCTCAGCAATTTCTTTTATTGCATTTATTTCATCATCCCATATTTTTTTATAATCAACTTGAAAGCCGTAATCAAAACCATCTTGGCCCAACCATAATGTTAATAGGTTTGAATTAATTTCCTTTAAGGCATCAATTGCTTTTTTTGTTAAATCAATTGCCTCCTGCCTTACTTGTTTATTAGGATTGGTAAATGCTCCTAATTTAAAAGCTGGATTAGTGTAATATCTCATTGCCAATCCATTTATTTCTAAGCCACAATCATTTGTATACTTTGAAATTTCTTTAACAGATGGCTGACTGTGATCTGGATAATTCAAATCAACATGGGTAAGTCCTTTTACTTTTGATGCTCTTTTAATTAAATCTTGAATTGTTGGTTTTGTATCTAATTCCCAGTTAGATTTGAAAGAATTAAGTCTAGTAGCAAATTTGTTTGTAAACATATGAGTTTTATTAAAAATAAAAGTCTTTTTAACGTTTTTCTTGTTGCCTTACTAACCTTATCTTTATAAAACTTAATTACTATAATTCATATCGGGAGGATATAATGAAAAAATCACTATACGATTATGCACTACAACATGGCATTAATAGACGTAGCTTTGTTAAAGGTGCAGCTTCAGCTGGAGCTATAGCTGCTATGAGTGGAGGATTATCATCAATTGCAACAAGTTCATTTGCAGGTGTTGATTCAGAGCTTAGAAAAGCTATTCTTCAAGTTCCTGGAGTTGGTGCAGGTTCACCTGGAGACGCTGACTGGCAAAAAGTTGGTGAAATGTGTTTAGGTGGAACTAAAGAAAGAGTTAAAGAAGGTGAGTTCAATGGTGTTGAATTAAACTTCTTAGGTTTAGATAGTTTAAATCTGCACAATATGCTTCACAGAGGTTTCTTAAAACCATGGGAAAAATATACAGGAGCTAAAATAAATTGGATTGACCTAGCGCAAGCTGACTACAATGCAAGACTTCAACAATCAATTGCTACAGGTACGGTTGATTTTGATATCGTTCAATCAGGAGCTCCTTATGAAGGAGATCTTTGTGGGAATAAACTTCTCTCTGAGATGCCTGGTTGGGTTGCTGATCAAATTGATTTAGATGACTATGTTGGATATCTTCAAGCTCCTACAGGAACTTGGGATGGAAAAACTTATAGAATTTCAATTGATGGTGACTGTCATAACTTCAACTACAGAACTGACTATTTTGAAAATGAAGAGTTAGCAGCTGCTTGGAAAGCTGAAGGTCATTCAGGTAATTGGGAAGTTCCAACAACTTGGCAGAAAGTTACAGAAGTTACAAATTTCTTAAAAGGAAAGAAACATGCTGGCTTCCCTGCTTATGGATATTTAGATGTTCAAAAAGGTTGGGGTGGATTTGGATTTTATTTCTTAGGTAGTATTGCTACTGCGTACGCAAAACACCCAAGTAGTCCTGCATTCTTATTTGAGCCTGAAACAATGAAACCAATGGTAAACAACCCAGCATGGGTTAGAGCTATTCAAGATGTAATTGATAGAAAAGGTGCTCAACCACCTGATCAAATTAATGCTGATCCTGGTGTTACTGGTTTCAGTCAATTCTTAGCAGGTACTGGATCTATGGTATCTTGGTGGGGAGATGTTGGATCTAACGCTAATACTTCTGATGAATCTCTAGTTCAAGGTAATGTAGGATTTGATATCTTACCTGGCTCTGATGACGTTTACAACTGGCAAACTGGGAACTGGGAAACCTTATCTAGTGGCCCTAACTATGCTCCTAACATGGCGTATATTGGATGGGGTTTATATTGTATGAAAACAGTTGATGAAAGCTCTGCTAAAAATAAAGCTGCATGGTCTGCATGTGCTCATATTGGTGGAAAAGATCTTTCATTATGGATGTCTATGTATCCTTCAGGTTTCCAGCCATACAGAAACAGTCATTTCGATGTAAGTGAGTGGACTGGCGCTGGTTATACTCAAGAATTTGCTTCAGATTATTTAGCTTCAGAAGCTGATTCATATAACCATCCTAACGCAGCTATTGAGCCACGTATACCAGGTATCTTCCAATACTATAGTATTGCGGAAGATGAATTGTCTAAAATTTATGCTGGTCAATATGATGCTCAAACTGGAGCAGATAATATTGCTGCTGCATGGGATAAAATTACTGACCAAATTGGCAGAGATAGCCAAATCAAGCTATATAAAGCTTCATTAGGACTGTAATTTTTTTATTTATCTAGCGACTACTAATTAGTCGCTAGATTTTTTTAAATGATTTTTTATTTTTTATCATGAGTAAAGTTAAATCAATCGAACGTGATCCACTATATGTTGTAGCACCTTCAATAGTAAGCCCAGCTACAAAAAGAGTAGGAAAAATTTTAGTATGGTCTTCATTCTTATTAATGTTCATTATTGGTTTAGTGCAAACTTTATATACTTTTGAAAGAATTGACTTTGGTTTTTCAAACTGGAGACCTGTACTTTATTCTTATATTCTTTGGGCTATTGCAATTGGATATTCAAGAGTATTAATCTATGGGGAAAAAGGAAAAAGGAATTTATTTATATTTCCTGCAGTAATGTTCATTATTTCTATAGTGATTTTTCCATTGCTATTTGGACTATATATTTCTTTTACTGACTGGAATCTAAGCTCACTTGATGGGAGAAAATTTAATGGGCTTGATAATTTCTATCAAATGATGTCAGATCCATACTACTGGAATGCTCTAAAAAACATGATTTATTATGTTCTTGCAGTTTTAGTTGAGTTTGCAATAGCTTTTCTTTTAGCTATGTTATTAAATTCACAAATAAGAGGAAGAAAATTTTTTAGAATAGCATTCTTAATTCCCTTAATGTTAAGTCCTGTTGCAGTAAGCTGGATGGTCGGTAAATCTATGTTAGAGCAACGTTTTGGTCCAGTTGCAAATTTGGGAAGATATTTAGGATGGGAGACTCCTACTTTTTTTAGTAGTCCAGAAATAGCAAGATTAACTATGATGTGCATGGATGCTTGGACGTTTATACCATTAATGATCATTATGTTATTAGCTGGTCTACAGGCATTACCAAAAGAAGTTTTAGAAGCAGCAAAAGTTGATGGAGCTAATAAATGGACCATGTTTAAAAATATAATTTTTCCAATCATGCTACCAGTATCGCTTACAACCTTAGTAATTCGAATTATTTTTAAATTAAAACTTGCGGACATTATCATAATAGTAACTGCTGGTGGTCCAGGAGGTGCTACAGATAGTGTTACAAGTTTTATAGTGAGAGAATACAGAGATAGATCCAATGTAGGTTATGGAACATTATTATCATTCGTATACTTAATTTTAATAGTCATATTTATGACTATCTTAATTCGTTTTGTTAATAGATGGTTACAGCGAGCAGCATAATGAAAAATAGTATCAGTGAAAAAATTTTAATCTATGGAATTCTTTTGTTTTGGACATTTATTTGTTTATTTCCTATATATTGGACTGCCACAACTTCATTTAAAACAGCTGCCAGTGTTACCCAAGGGCTACTTATACCTTGGATAGATTTTGAGCCCTCATGGAAAGGATGGAAAAATCTTGGCTTTTCCCCAGATACTATTTTTACAGAGTCAAACCCAAGGGAAGAATTTCTTGCTCGATTTTTTAATACAGCATTAATATCTTCATGTGCTTCAGGTTTAGCTGTTATACTTGGTTCTTTTGCAGCTTATGGATTAAGTAGATTTAATTATAAATTTGGATTTATGAGAAATCCTGATATTTCTTTTTTCTTTTTATCACAACTAATTCTACCACCTGTTGTTTTAGCTTTACCTGTGCTTGTCCTTTATAGAGAATTAGATTTATTAGATACCCATATTGGAATGATATTACTTTATACATTAACAGTTCTTCCTATTGTCATTTGGATTATGCGAGATCAATTTAATGCTGTCCCAATAGAATTAGAAGAAGCTGCATTGGTTGACGGTGCTAGTGTTTGGGTAAGTTTTTTTAAAATTGTTTTACCTATTGTTATCCCTGGTATAGCAAGTGCATTCATTTTATGTCTTATACTATGTTGGAATGAGTACTTTCTTGCTGCTTTAATTACCAGTACTGATGCTAAGACAATGCCTGTTATGGTAGCTTCACAAATTTCTTCACAAAGTATTAAATGGTGGAATATGGCAGCAATTTCAGCCGCCCTATGCCTGCCATTAATTGTTGCTGCAATTTTTTTAGAGAGATATATTGTTAAAGGAATGGCAGCAGGGGCTATTAAAGGCTAGTTATTTAATTTTTTCATTAGGTGTTTGGTGCTTTCATAGAGTTCTCTATAAACTTCGTAACCCTTATTATAAACTTCTTGATTTTGTAGATTAGCTTCAATCTGATACTCTACTTCATTCCATTTATTAATATCATCCTTATGAACTTCTCCTACTGCACAAGCTGAAAGGAAAGCGTCACCATATGAGGCGCCTATTGTTTTTTTTCTTAGAGTTTGATTTAATCCAATAACATCTGATGTTGTGTGTGACCAAACTTTATTTTTAGTTCCTCCTCCCACACTGAATAAATTCTTTGGAATAGCATTTAATTCTTTATACACATCAATTACATGATTTGTGCCATATGCAATACCTTCAAATATTGATCTGTACATATCAGATCTACCATGAGTTAAGTCTAAACCAAAAAAAGTACCTTTGGCATTTGTATCATGTATCGGAGTTCGCTCACCTGAAAAATATGGAAGAAATACTATACCTTTTGATCCTGGTGGAGATTTTTCAGCCTCTTGAGCTAGTCTAATAAATGTATCATCACCTGTTAATTCTTGTGCAAAATTATTTTTAAACCAATGTGTCAACGTTCCACTTGTTGCTAAACCACCCATAGAGGAATGTTCTCCTTCAAATAACCAAGGTGAATACCATAACCTTTTATCCGACAAGACCTTATCAGTAACTAATATATAGAACATTGTAGAGCCATACATCATCATCATGTCACCTGTTCCAATTACACCAACACTAATTGCTTCAGCTGCTGCATCAATTGTGCCAGACGTAACTATAGTCCCCTCTGCTAAGCCTGTTTCATTTGAGGCTGTCTTAGTTATTTTTCCAATAATTTCATTAGTCCAAAC
>JBJKYR010000029.1:0-8251 GCA_045560945.1 Alphaproteobacteria bacterium
TTTTTTCCTATTAATGAAAAAGAAACTTTTAATGCTGGAACAATTGTTTGTGAAAAAAATAATATTCAAGGTCAAGGCATAGGTCGTATCACATCAGTTACTCATTCTCCAGAATTAGGACATTGGATTGGTATTGGGTATGTCAATGGGGGTCTTGATAGTTGGAAAGATGTAACATTAGTTGGTGCTGATCCTGTGCGAAACAAACAAATGGAAATCAAGGTTGTATCACCCCATATGATAGATCCTGAAGGTAAGAGAATGTATGCTTAATAGAAACTCAGCAATAAAAGAAAATTACAAAATTGGACAATATCCATTTGAAGACAAAATTGAAATTGTATTTTCTGAAAATCATAATCTTGTAATTCAGCAAATTGCGGCCTGGCCTGGTGAAATATCTAATGTAGAAAAATTATTTTCTGATGAGTTAGGTGTTAAACAAAATATCGATTTTAATCGAGGAGAAATTTTTAAAAATAATTCACTATGGAGAATGGAGCCTTCAAAATGGTGGCTAATAGGTAGCACCATTGACTTGCCTGAAAATATAGGAACATCACTTGAGTTATCGCACGCCTTTACATCAATTATGATTAACGGTGAAAAAAGTGAAATTTTACTAAACCGACATTTACCACTTGATCTGCGTTTAGATAATTTTCCAATTAATTCATCAGCAAGTTCCGCAATTCATCATGTTAGTGTAAAATTATTTAGGCATAATAATAATGAATTTAAACTTTTTATACCTAGGGGCTTTGCTTTGTCTATTTGGGAAATTTTACTTGAGTCAGCATCTCAATTTGGATACGAAATAAAAGATAATTAAACCTAATAGACATTATTCTTTTTCCATATTAAAATAGTAGAAATGATTTTTTCTAAAAAAGAATACTTATCAAGATTATCAAAAGTTAAAAATGTAATGGGTCAAAAAAATATGGATGTAATTATCCTAACTGATCCATCTAATATGAATTATTTAACAGGTTATGATGGTTGGTCTTTTTATGTTCCTCAAGGTGTAATCGTTTCACTTGATAAAGATGAACCCATCTGGTTTGGAAGAAAACAAGACTCAAAAGGTGCGATTATAACAACTTATCTTAATCATGATAATATACTTGGTTATCCTGAACATTTAATTCAGGCCCCTCCAAAACATCCATATGATTTTGTTGCTGATTTTATTAATGAAAATAATTGGAGTAATAAAAATATTGGTGTCGAAATGGATAGCTATTATTACACAGCTGAAATTCATAATCGTTTGTTAACACAATGTTCTAATGTAAAATTTAAAAATGCTCACTTATTAGTAAATTGGATAAGGTATGTAAAATCAGATACAGAAATTACATATATGAAAGAAGGTGCAAAATTAGTTGAAGCTGGTATGCAAACAGCCTTCGATGAAATAAAACCAGGTGTTAGACAAAGTACTGTTGCAGGTAAAATTCAAAATACATTATTAGGTGGTAACCAAGATATAGGTATAGGAGGTGAGTATGGAGGCTTAAATATAATTTTAGCAAGTGGCAAGTCTGCTTCTGCATCTCATTTGACACCAACAGATAAAAAATTCAACAATAATGAAGGTACTATTATAGAGTTGGGAGGAGTAAAACACAGATATCACTGTGCTTTATCAAGAACAGTATACATTGGTGAGCCTGATAAAAAACTTGCAGATACTTTGAAAATTACAAATGAGGGAATTGAAAGAGCTATCGAAGCAACTAAACCAGGTAATACATGTCACGACGTTGCCATTGCATTTTGGGAAGTTTTAGAAAAGTATGGTGTTGAGAAAGAATCAAGAGCTGGATATTCAATTGGCCTTGGTTATCCTCCAGACTGGGGAGAACATACATTAAGTATTCGAAAAAACGAAATGACAGTTTTAGAACCTAATGTGACTTATCATCTAATGTGTGGAATGTGGATGGATACATGGGGGTTAGAACTTAGTGAAAGTATAAGAGTTACACAAGATGGTTGTGAATTATTTTGTAAATTTCCAAGAGATTTGCACATAGTAAAATAAATTAATCATTAGCATCTCCACCACCAGCACCTTTAGATCTTGATTCTTCAGATTCAGGTACATAAGCTTTAAAAGCAAGTTCTGACATTTTGTCCCAATTATTTTGATTTGGATTTAATCCCAAAGATAAATATTTTTTAGAGTTTAATAAATTAATATCTATATCTAATTTTTTATTTTTGTTAGGTATATTCGATAAAATAATTTTAATAGAATTATTTATTTTTTTTTCAAATAATATTTTATTTATTGAAATATTTTCTTTATTCACCAAACAAAGGATTTCATTATTATTTATTATTTTTCCATAAATATTTTTTTTTATATATCTACTAAGTAGTGGAATGAGAAATATTGGATCATAACAGTTTATTAAACTGAACTCATCTAAATTGCTTTTATTAAATTTAGATACAATATAATCAATTACACCAGGTCCTGTAATTAAATTAGATTTATTATTTAAATCAATAACTCTTTCATTTTTAACTAAATCTATTTTATAGTTATATCCCCTATCATTTGTTGTAATAAATGAACAAAATAAATCTATGCCTTTAAGATTATATAATTCAAACCAGGTAATTATATACGCAGCGTCTTCATCAGCCCCATATGGAAAACCTAGGCTGGAAAATGCTCTTTGAGCATTTGTATATACTTCATAGTAAGAGTAACTCACAAATTAATTATATGAATTCATCGTAGCAAAACCCCAGCTATCAACGTTATGTTTACTTAAATTTGATAGGAATGGCGCTCCTGAAAAAAAACTCACACGCAGCCATCTATCTGATTTTGGATCATATCTGTTAGCCCCAAAAAAAGACAATTTAAATCTTAACATGTTTATCGGCATAGTATTTTTCGCAAGGATATTATCATGAACTTCTGCAAAAGGGTATTTTGTAAGAGATTGAATTCTTCTTATAATACCTCTAAATTTTGGATTGAATAACAAATATTCAGCAACAGACAAATCGAGATTTTGTTTTTGTATTTTTGAATATAAATTATTAACCATTTTTGCCACACCAAGATTTTGTTCCAATTCACTACCCTCTTCATTATATCTTTCCCCTAATCTTGGCTCAAGTTTTGCAGCAGAAATATACCAAAACAAAAAATTATTATCTTTTTTTTCAAAATCAACTTTTAAAGCCCAACTATAATTATTTTCAATCTCACTTTTTAATTCTTTTAATGTTTGTGTCTCATTAATTTCCATAACTTCAGTATCTGACATGTCTTCAGCAAAAACTTCAGAGTCTTCTGGATATAATTCTAAAAGTTGAACTCTAGCAATTTCCTGAGTATCAAAATTAAGATTTTTACTTGTATAATTTATTAAATCTATCCAATAAACATGATTATATTTTTTATTTTTGAAATTTTTAATATGATTGATAAATTTTTTTAAATCTTGAAGAGTTTTTGCATTTTTTTTAATTTGATATTCATCAAATGTTGTAACTTCTTTTAAATAAAGCAGAGCTTTTTCAAGTAATTTTAAATAATTAGAGAGTTTTATGGGATCTATATTTTTATTGACTGCTTGATTCAAAGATTTAGTGTATTGATTCATCCACTTATTTATTAATTTTGGATGTTTAATAATAAAAGGTGCCATCCCTAAGCCTGTCGAATTACCAATACCAAGGTGTTGCTTAATTGTATTTTTAAGTTTTACTGCTTTATTAGGATTTTTTTTTCTTGCTACATGCTCAACTAAGTCAACGCTAAATTCTCTAATGATGTATACCGCAAGCATTTCTGCTCTAAAAGGTTGATTAAAGTCTGTAACCTCTTTTGTATTGGTAAAGTCCGATAATCCAAATTTTCCACTTCCATATACAGCTGTAGTTCTTAAAAGATAGCCAACTTTATTGATTTCATTTATGTCAGGCTGTGTACCTTTAGATAAACAATTTACGACATATTCAAATAAACGAACACTTTTATTTGCTCTGCTTAAAATTAATTCTTTTGACGAATTACGACCTGATTCTTGTAGTGGCACATTTTTTCTTAATCTAATAAGCTCATCATCATTCAATTTCCCACTGATTAATGAGTAGGCGGTATCCCATTTTTCTGCGATTACTCTATCACTTCTATCTGAACTATCTAGATGTTGTGAAAAACAAACTAAGGAGTAAGTGTTATTATTTATTACAATTTCATAAACGACTGTTCCATAACCATCGTCATCTAGGTCAAACTTTGACTTTGAAATTTTCCAGTTATCAAACAATAATCTTCTAAGCATACTTCTAGAAAAGCTTAATCTTGAAGGATATCTAGACCCCATTTTATCTAGAGTCATAATATCTGAGGAAATTATGTTTTGTTGTAACATATATAAATATATATAGTGGATTATTATCTTTTTCACTATTAGAAGTTAATTAAAAACATGGATATTGATAATATACTCATAGATGGTCTTGAATATGTAAACTGGAATAGAGACTTGTTTGAAAAGGCCCACACTGGGGGCTTAACAGCAATTCATGCAACTCTAGTATATTGGGAGGATACGAAAGAGTCTTTTGAAAAAATAGATTATTGGGACAATCTTATACAATCGAATAGTGATATCTTAACTCATGTTAAAAAATCTTCAGATATTTATGAAGCTAAAAAATCAAATAAAATTGGAATAATTTATGGTTTTCAAAACTCAGCACCAATAGCAAATGATATATTTTTTGTTGAAAAATTTTATTCACGAGGCCTTCGTTTTATGCAACTGACATACAACAATCAGACTCCTTTAGCTGGTGGATGTTTTGAAAAAAATGACTCTGGTGTATCACGTTTTGGTGAAATGGTAATTGAAGAGATGAATCGTCTTGGAATGATTGTGGACTTAAGTCATGCAGGAAAAAAAACATGTTTAGACGCAATAAATTTTTCAAAAAAACCTGTAGCAATATCTCATGCAAATCCAGCTTTTTTTCATAAATCAATTAGAAACATAGATGATGAAGTTTTGAAAAAATTATCAATTAAAAATGGATTTATAGGCTTAAGCTTATATCCATATCATTTAAAAAATCATGGTGATTGCAAAATAGTAGAATTTTGTGAAATGATTAAACAGTTAGTAAATATGATCGGAGAAGATAATATTGGTATAGGATCTGATCTATGTGTCAATTGGCCAGATAGTGTAGTAATGTGGATGCGAAATGGAAAATGGACAAAAAAAATTGATTATGGAGAGTCTAAAGATAAAAACGTTAGTTGGCCTAAACCAGTATCGTGGTATTCAAAACCTGAAGACTTATCAAGTTTTCTATCAGGAATGATTTCAAATGGTATTAGCGAAAAAATAGCATACAAAATAGCTGGAAAAAACTGGCTTAACTTTATGATCAATCATTTTTAATTTTTTCTTGTTACAAAAGTTGAAGCTGCAAGGCTGATCAAAACAATAGCAGTTCCTAATAATTGGAAAGAAGTTAATTTTTCATTAAGAATCAAAACTGCTCCAAATATTCCAGTGATTGGTTCTAAATACAAGAATAATGCAGTATTAGTTTGCCCTATTCTAGGTATTGCTAATAACTGAAGAAAGAGTGCGATGGCATAAGAGCAAGATGGAATTAATAAAATTAAAAAGGCATTAAGACTTACATCACTGTCTATCTTATAGAATAAACTTAAAATTATAAAAAAGAAAATTGTATTAAAAAAATTAATAAAAATATTGATTTGTATAGGTGAAATATTTTTTTTTGACATAGTTTGATTGGTAACAATCATTATCGATGCCCCTAATGATGCAATCAAAGCAAAAATTATACCTTGAATTTTTAAATCCTCAGTCGACGGACTTAGGGCTAAAAATAAACCAATAAAAGTAGTGAAGAATAAAAATTTAATAATATTTTTTATTTTTTCTTTTGTTATAAATATAGAAATTGCCAAAACTATAATAGGGTAGGTGCAAAATATAATTATCGTTAAGCTTACGTTAATGTAAGTAACAGATGTGAGTAAACCCGTTGTAAGCATTATAGAAGCAATGGTAATTAAAAAAAAATAGCCAAAATTTTTTTTATATGTAGATATTAAATTTTGCTGTCTTGGAATAAGTGGTGACACAATTAATAAAGCTACAATATATCGTAAGAAAATTGCAAGACCTACGCCAGCACCAAGATTATAGGCAGTTTTAGTTACTGGGCCAATAATTCCAAAAAATACTCCTGCTGCTAAAGCAAATATTATTCCTAAAATATTCATATTATATTAATTTTTTTTTGACTATTGCTCTTATGACAGGTATTCACTCTACAACAACTAAAAAGTAATCAAATAAATGAATTCAGGAACAGAAAAAACCTTTGTAAAGTTTGAGAAAATTGACAAAAGTTATGATGGCGAAGTTCTAGTAGTTAAAAACTTAAACTTAGATATTGCTAAAGGTGAATTTGTAACAATGCTTGGTCCTTCAGGTTCAGGTAAAACGACAACACTTATGATGCTTGCAGGTTTTGAAACTCCTACAAATGGAGAAATCTATCTTGATGGAATGCCGATTAGCAAAATTCCTCCATATGAAAGAGAGATAGGTATGGTTTTTCAAAATTATGCTCTCTTCCCGCATATGACAGTTCAAGAAAATTTAGCATTTCCACTTGAAGTTAGAAAAATGTCAAAAGCAGAAACAAAAGAAAAAGTTCAAAAAGCTCTTGATATGGTTGAGCTTGGTGAATTTGGAACGCGTTTTCCTGCACAACTATCAGGAGGACAACAACAAAGAGTTGCACTTGCAAGAGCACTAGTATTTGAGCCAAGACTTGTCTTAATGGATGAACCTCTTGGTGCCTTAGATAAAAATCTTAGAGAACAAATGCAATATGAGATTAAACATATCCATGACAGAATAGGTATTACTGTTGTTTATGTAACTCATGATCAAAGTGAAGCTCTAACAATGTCAAATAGAATTGCTGTTTTTAATGATGGCTTAGTTCAACAATTATCAACACCAGATATATTATATGAAAAACCTGAAAACTCTTTTGTTGCACAGTTTATTGGTGAGAATAATAGAATGACTGGAACAATAAAAAGTATGGAAAATAATTATTGTTCTGTCGAACTCGAAAATGGCGCTGGTACTGTAAAGGCTTTAAAAGTTAATGTAGGCGAAGCTGGAGAAAAAACTCAACTATCCGTAAGACCAGAAAGAGTATCTTTAGGATCTGAGGGAAATGGAGAAAATGTTTTCACTGGTAAGGTTGAAGAACTTATTTATTTAGGTGATCATATCAGAGTTAGACTTGATGTTTGTGGTAATAATGAATTTATTGTTAAGGTTCCTAATGAGGGTTCTTTTGATTATAATGAGGGTGACTCTATTAAATTAAATTGGAATCCCAATGATATTCGAGCTTTAGATCTTCCAAATTAGTAATTTTCACCATTTTCTGCGTTATTTTTGCCCTTTTTTTTAATTTTTCTACATGTTAATAGAACTTTATATATCGACATATAATCTTAAGATTAATTAATTTAAAACAGGAGGAAACGTATGTCAAAATTACTTAAAGTTTTCTTGATAGCATCTTTCGCTGTTGCATCTTTTTCTGCTAAAGCAGTTACAGTTGCATCATGGGGTGGTGCTTATACAGAAAGTCAACAAAAAGCATATGCTGATACTTATACAGATCCAAGCTCAATTCAGTTTGAGAACTATAACGGTGGTCTGGGTGAAGTAAGAGCACAGGTTGAAAGTGGAAGTGTTACTTGGGACCTAGTAGATGCACTACCAGGTGATGCAATCACTGGTTGTGATGAAGGTTTATTCGAAGACATAACTACTGAAATTGCTGAATTATCAACTCCAGGACCTGACGGTGAGTCAATGTTAGAAGATATGGAAAACAATGGTCTTGAATACCACTCTGGTTGGGATTGTTGTGTTCCACAAATTTTCTGGACTTATGTTGTATTCTACGATCCTGATGCTTTCCCTGGTGATAAACCATCTAGCATGGCTGATTTCTTTGACGTGGAAAAATTTCCAGGTAAAAGAGGAATTCACACATGGGCAACAGGTATTGTTGAAAAAGCTATGGTGGCTGACGGTGTAAAGCCAAGTGCAGTTCCAACGGTTTTAAGAGACCAAACTGGAGCACTTGATAGAGCATTTGCAAAATTAGACACAATTAAAGATCATATTGT
>JBJKYR010000030.1:0-8250 GCA_045560945.1 Alphaproteobacteria bacterium
TGGCTGATAGATGTACAGTTATGGTCGTAGATAAAAAAGGAGATACTAAAGGATATATTACTGAAAAAGAATTAGCTATTTCCCTAAGCAAAGACGGTTACAATTTAAAATAAATTTTTTTAAGATTTATGATTTTAAAAAACAAAAAATTCATAATATCTGCTGCTGCAGATGGTATAGGATTTTCTATTTCAAAATTAATAGTTGAAAATGGTGGTAAAGTTTACTTAACTGATATTGATAAAAAAAATATTAATAAAATTAAAAGTAATAAAAAATTTAAAAGTAAAATTTTTCCACAATACCTTGATGTAAATAATTATGAAGACGTAAAAAAATATTTTTTATCTCTTAAAAAATTAAAAAAAGTTGATGGTTTGATTAACAATATAGGTATTGCAGGACCAACAAAATATCTAGAAAATATTTCAAATGCAGAATGGGAAAATACTTTAAAAACCAACTTAAATAGTCATTTCTATTTTTCAAAGTTCTCTATTCCTTTTTTGAAAAAAAATAAATCTGGTTCAATTATTAATATTTCTTCAACAGCTGGGTTATTTGGTTTTCCTCAAAGGACACCTTATGCTGCAAGTAAGTGGGCTATAATTGGATTAACTAAAAGTTTAGCCATGGAGCTGGGTAAATATAATATTAGAGTAAATGCAATTTGTCCTGGTTCCGTTAAAGGTGACAGAATGAAAAAAGTTATAAGCTCTAAAGCAAAATTGTTAAAAACCACATCCAAAAAAATACAAAAAGAATTTGAGTTGATGACCTCTATTCGTTCTTTTGTAACTAAAGAAGATATAGCATCTATGGTAATATATTTATTAAGTGATCAATCAAAAAATATTTCTGGTCAAAGTATTTCAATTGATGGCAATACTGAAAGAATGATTTAGTGAGTAAACGATTTGACTACATAATTATAGGTGCTGGATCTGCAGGATGTGTTTTAGCAAATAGACTTTCAAAAAATAAAAAAAATACTGTTTGTGTTTTAGAATCAGGGCCCAAATCTAATACATGGAAGGTGGACATGCCTAGTGCATTACTCTACACAATGCACGATCCAAATTATAATTGGAAGTATTATTCTGAACCAGAGCCATATTTAAATAATAGAAGAATTTTTTGCCCTAGAGGGAAAATGATTGGAGGATGCTCTTCTCATAATGGAATGGTATTTGTAAGAGGTAATCCATTAGATTTTGAAAGATGGGCATCATATGATTTGCCAAATTGGAGCTATAAAAATGTTTTGCCTTATTTTAAAAAACTAGAGACTTGGTCAGGAGGAGAAAATTTATATAGAGGAGGAAATGGCCCTTTAAAAGTAAATAAATCTAAAATTGATGAGCGGTTTCCTTTATTTAAATCACTGATTAAGGCTGCAGCAGAGGCTGGTTATGAAACATTTAAAGACTCTAATAGTCATAAACAAGATGGTTTTGGCACGTTTGATGTCACAATAGATGGTGGTAAAAGACAAAGTGTAGCAAGGGCGTATTTAGAAGAGGTTAAAAATTTCAAAAATCTTATAATAAAACACAAAATAGATGTTTCAAAAATAATTTTTAAAGATAAAAAAGCTATTGGAGTAGAGGTTAAAAATAATAATGAAACTGATGTATATTATTGCAATAAAGAAATTATACTTTCTGCTGGATCAATAAATTCCCCAAAAATACTTCAATTATCTGGAGTAGGTGATCTTAAACTATTAAAGCAAAACAATATTGAGGTAATACATGAATTGCCTGGAGTTGGGCAAAATTTACAAGATCATCTTGAGATTTATATTCAACATAAATCAAAAACTAAAGACACTCTTTATAATTTGTCTACTAATTATTTTACTCAAGCTATAGAGGGAATGAAATGGTTTTTACTAAAGCAAGGAATGTTAACATATTCACATTTAGAATTAGGTGGTTTTGTTAAAACATCTGAAAAATATAAACATCCTAATATTCAATTACACTTTTTCCCCTCATTGGTTATTAATCATGGCCTAACGAATCCTTCTTTTGACGGCTTTCAGTTTCATGCTAGTCCTAATCGTCCAAAAAGTAGAGGTTTTGTGGAAATTAAATCTAATAACTATTTAGATAGTCCAAAAATACAGTTTAATTATCTTGAAAATGAAGAGGATTTGCAACAAATGCGCGATAGTGTAAAAATTGCTAATAAAATATTTAAACAAGATAGTATGAAAAAATATCTTGGTGATCAATTAAGACCAGGTTACGATACTACTGAAGAAGAGTTAGATAATATAATAAGGGAAACTGCTGATACTGCTTATCATCCATCATGTACAAATAAAATGGGAGTTGATAAACTATCTGTTGTGGATCAGGAAACTAAAGTCCATGGTTTAGATAATATAAGGGTAATTGACTCATCTATTATGCCCGATATTTTAAGTGGTAATTTAAATGCTGGAACTATAATGATTGCAGAAAAAGCAGCTGATATGATTATGGGTAAACAAGAAGATCCAATAGATGCTGAATTTTATAATTAGTTTTTACTAGAAGCAGACCATAAATTTATATCTTCTTCTTTTGCAAATTTATCAATTGATTTTAGTTCTTTTTTTGTAAAATTTAAATTGTTTAAGCTATCTAGACATTCATCAAGTTGTTTAATTGTTCTAGCTCCAATCAAAGCTGAAGTTACTTCTTTGTGTCTTAAAGCCCATGATAAGGCCATCTGACTAATTGTTTGATTTCTTTTAGAGGCTATTTTTTTTAAATTAATAATTTTCTCTTTATAGCTTTTTGTTATTAATTTTGGACTTAATGATGAATTCTCATTTGCTCTAGATGTAGTAGGTATTTTTTTTATATATTTATCCGATAGCATTCCTTGGGCAAGAGGAGAAAAAGCAATACAGCCTATTCCAAGCTTTTTAAGAGTTTTTAACAAATCCTTTTCTATCCATCTATTGATCATTGAGTATGAGGGTTGATGTATTAAACATTTAATACCTCTTTGTTTTAAGAGCTTGTTCATTTTAATTGTTTGTTTAGATGAATAGGATGAAATACCTATATATAGAGCTTTACCTTGATGAACTGCACGAAGTAAAGCATCAGCAGTCTCTTCTAAAGGGGTTTTAGGATCAAATCTATGTGAATAAAAAATATCTACATAGTCTAATTTCATTCTATTAAGGCTTTGATCTAAACTTGCTGTTATATATTTTTTTGAACCCCATTCACCATAAGGTCCAGGCCACATATCATAACCAGCTTTAGTGGATATAAGTATTTCGTCTCTATATTTTTTTAACTCATGAGATATAATATTACCAAAATTTGATTCAGCCGATCCATAAGGAGGGCCATAATTATTAGCTAAATCAAAATGTGTAACACCTCTATCAAAAGCTCTAAAAATCATTTTTTTAGATTCTGATTTAATAACTTTACCACCAAAGTTGTGCCATAACCCAAGCGTGATTTGAGGTAAATCTAAACCACTATCACCGCATCTTTTAAAATTATTGTATGTATATCTTTTAGGATTGGCTATGTAACTCATATGTTACAATTAAATTAAAAGCTTATTAAATAAAAGTTTTAATTTTTTCTTAATGTCCAACCATATCTCTCTGAGTAATATGCATTTGCGTTATCAATTGAATCAAAATTAATTTTCGAGTCTAATGATTTTTCAATTACTTTACTTTCAACAGAAAAATTTTCATGATTAGAATTAGTAGCTTTAACTTCTTTACTATTTTCTTTTTTATTCATAATTTACATTTTTTACAAAAAAAGCAATAAATCAAGAAAATACAAGAAAACTAGGGTAAATCTTGTAAAAAAAGTATTTATGTAGTATGTAATATTGTAAATATTGTAAATTATGGAAATTAATGAAATATCTAATATTGGCTCAAAAATAAGAAAAGAGAGAAGGGCTCGCGGATTTTCACAGACTGAATTATCAAAAAAATTAGATATATCAGCTAGTTATTTAAATTTATTAGAAAGTGGTCGGAGAACAATTACTGTTCCTTTATTAATAAAAGTAGGAAATGAACTAGGTTTATCTCTCAAAGATTTAACACTAGAGAGTAATAAAAGAATTTTATCGGATATTATGGACGTTTTAAGTAATGAGATGTTTGAAGATCTTGATATTACTAATCAAGAAACAACTGAATTTATTAGCTCAAATCCAAATATAGCGAAAGCTTTACTAACTCTAAATGATACTCATAAATCTTTTAAAGAAGATATGCAGAATAGATTAGAATCAATGGATGTAAATTCTAATGTTGTAGAAAGTCCAAGCCGATTACCTGTTGAGATCGTTTCTGATTTTTTGCAGGATAATAAAAATTATTTCCATGAAATTGAACTTACCTCAGAAATAATTAGAAAAAATGCAGGTTTGGAGGATGTCCATAATATTGGATCAGGACTTAAGTTAACAAACTACTTAAAGTTAAAACATAATGTAAAAGTTCAAATAGTTCCTGCAAGTGAAGAATTAAAATCATTTAGAAAGTTTGAAACTCAAAACAAAATACTTAATCTATCTGAAATGCTAACTTATACTTCGAGAAATTTTCATTTAGCTTATCAGGTAGCCTCACTTGAATCAGAAGATATTATAGCTGAAATTATAAATAGAAATAATATTGAATCTGATGAGGTAAAAATTTTGTTACAAATATCATTGTTAAACTATTTTGCTTCTTCAATTTTAATGCCCTACGATGATTTTTTAGCTAATGCAAAAAAAAATAAATATGATGTTGAAATATTAATGCATCATTATGCATGCAGTTTTGAGCAAGTTACACATCGTTTAACGAACCTACAAAAACCTGGGAATGAAGGTGTCCCTTTTCATTTTTTAAAAACTGATATTGCTGGAAATGTCTCTAAAAGATTTTCATTATCTGGTATTCACATACCAAGACATGGAGGATCGTGCCCTAGATGGAATGTTTACATAGCTTTTCTTAACCCTGGTAAAATACATCCGCAAATTTCAAGAATGCCTGATGGTAAGGTTTATTTTTGTATAGCTCGAGCTTTTGAAAAAGGAATTGAAAAGCATGGTATGCCTAAAAGTTTCGTATCAATAGGGCTAGGTTGTGATATCAAATATGCAAAAGATTTAATTTATTCTGAAGGAATGGACATCAATAATAAAAAATTACAAACTCCAATAGGAGTGTCTTGCAGAATTTGTCCTCGAATTGAATGTCAACAAAGAGCTTTCCCACCCATAGATAAAGAACTTAAATTAGATATTAATTTTCGGGGTACTAGCCCGTATGTAACACTCTAAATTTTTACAAGCATTTTTCCAATATTTTTACCGTTTAATAAATCTACGAAAGCTTTCGGTGCTTTACTTAAACCTTCGTAAATTGTTTCTTTTGAAATAATTTTTTTATTTTTTAACCATTCTGACATATCATTTTGAAAATTTTCTGATTCATTCTCGTGATCAAAAATTAAAAATCCCTTAATAGTTAATCTTTTTACAAGTACATGGGCTATGTTTTTTAATCCTTCAGGTGTTTTGGTTGAATTCATTTGTGAAATTCTTCCACAAATTACAATTCTACCATAATTTTTCATTCTAAAAATAGCTGCTTCAAGAAAGTCACCTCCAACATTATCAAAATACAAATCAAATCCATCTGGCATTATCTCTTTTAATTTTATGACTAAATTATCTACTTTTTTATAATTAAATGCATGATCAACATTCAATTCATTCTTAAGCCAATCTACTTTTTCATCTGAGCCTGTACTTGCAACAACTTTGCAACCATGTAATTTTGCTATTTGACAAACCAAAGAACCAACACTTCCTCCAGCAGCAGACACTAAAACAGTTTGATTTTTTTTAAGCTTCCCAATTTTAAAAAGACCAGTATATGCTGTTTGACCAGTCATCCCTAGAGGTCCTAAATATGATTGTAATTCAAAATTATTTGTTTTTATTTTACTTAAATTATTATCTGCATTAACAAACTTATCCCTCCAACCATAATTACTTAATACGTAATCACCAACTTCAAAAATACTTGAATTTGATTTTTTTACTATACCTATTGCAGCTCCTTCCATTGGCTCACCAATAACAAATGGCTCTTTGTAATTTTTCTTTTCAGTCATTCTTGCTCGCATGTATGGATCAACAGATAACCATAGATTATCTACTAGTACATCATTATTATTTAATAAATCTATCTCTTGCTCTTTGATTACAAAGTCATCTTCACTTGGCAGACCCATAGGTACATAGTTTTTTAATGCTATGTATTTACTTTTTTGAACCATGCTACACTTTATATTTCTTTAATAATTTTTGTAAATCAATTAAAAAATTATCTCTTAAATTGGCTAGATTTTTAATAGATTTTTTTTTGGATTGAATTTTTGTGCCTTCTATAATTTTTTTCTTTAGACTATTTGTTAATTTTGGTGCCTTAAGCTTTGTCCAAGGTAATTTTAAAGCAGGACCAAATTGTTCTAGCATATGTTTCATACCCATTTCACCGCCTGCTAAATGAAAAGTTAAAAAAGTACCCATTAAAGACCATCTCAGACCAGGTCCGTAAATTATGGCGTCATCTAAATCTTTTGTAGATGCAAATCCTTCATTAATTATATGCAATGATTCTCTCCACATAGATTCTTGTAATCGGTCAGATAAATATCCTGGTAACTCCTTTTTTAAAATCAGAGTTTTCATACCAATTTTGGTATAAAACTTATTTGCTTCTAAAATATTTTTTTTAGTTGTTTTTTTACCTGGTACTATTTCTACTAAAGGTAAAAGATAAACTGGATTAAAAGGATGCGCTATTAATACCCTTTCTGGATTCTTCGCTTTGGATTGTATTCTAGAAGGTAATAGTCCTGACGAACTAGAAGCAATAATTGAGCTTTTTTTAGAATGTAGACTTATTTCTTTTATTATCTTAATTTTCAATTTCTCATTTTCTGGAGTATTTTCTTGTATTAAATCTGCATCAGATACAGCTTCTTTTATTGAACTACAAAATTTTAATTGATTATTTATATTAATATTATTTTTATAATATTTTTTTAATAAAGGTGATGTTCTTTTGAGCTCATCTAATAAAAATTTTTTTTGTTTATCACTTGGATCAAAAATTTTAATATCTTTTTTACTGAATAAAAATCTTAATATCCATCCAGTACCTATAACTCCAGTTCCAATAACTGCAATTTTATTTATAGAGGATTGCACTTCAAAATTGTTTTTTTAGGTTTAATTTTTTTCTTGCTTGTTCTGGGTTAAGAATTTTTGCACCAAGATCACTTATAATTCTTGCTGCTTTTTCAACTAATTGAGCGTTTGATGCAAGCACACCTTTTTCTAAATATAAATTATCTTCTAATCCTACTCTTACGTTACCACCTAAAATAACAGATTGTGCAACCATAGGCATTTGATGCCTCCCAATGCCAAATCCTGCCCAGTTAGCTTCATCTGGTATCATATCTGCCATGACTTTCATTGAAGCTGTATTTGCAGGTGATCCCCAGGGTATACCTAAACAGATTTGATATAACGGAGGTGAGTCAACTAATCCTTCTTTATAAAGCTGATTAGCAAACCATAAATGACCCATTTCAAAAGCCTCCATTTCTGGTTTTATTCCTAATTCTTGCATTTTTTTTGCTGCAGCTCTCAATTGAACTGGCGTATGAATAAAAGTCATGTTTGAGTCACCAAAATTTAATGACCCACAGTCTAATGTGCAAATTTCAGGTAATAATTCTTCAACATGCTCAAGTCTTTCTAAAGCATGTATCATATCTGTGTTTGGACCAACTGGATTAAGTGGATCTTTACCTTCCCCAACCTCAAAATCACCCCCCATGCCAGTTGTAAAATTAATAATTACATCAGTATCTGAAGATCGAATTCTATCTGCAACCTCTTTGTAGTATTCTAATTTCCTACTTGGTTTACCATTATTTTCTCTTACATGAATATGTGCAACTGCTGCCCCAGCTTTAGCTGCGTCAATAGAAGCTTGGGCTATTTGTTTAGGTGTAATTGGAAGGTCTGGATGCTTACTTACAGTATCTCCAGATCCAGTTATGGCGCAACTAATTACAACTTCATTATTCATTTTTGTTAAAAAATGATGTATCTCAGTTATAGGTAATTAACAAGTGTCTATATATTTAAAAACAGGAAAAGTGCTCCCCGAGTGGACTGATTACA
>JBJKYR010000031.1:0-7935 GCA_045560945.1 Alphaproteobacteria bacterium
GATGAAAAAGGATCTGGTGAAAATACTGCTATGGGTAAATTAGTTTCTATTACTCTATCTTGTGCTATTGATCTAATTATACAAAACAAAATGCCTTATGGTGTTCAAGCAGCACCTCATGATGAAAATTTAATAAATTATTTTTTTAAAACTTTTGAAGACTATAAAATAGTTATAAAAAATAATTTATGACAGGTATAATAAATTCAATAGGAATAATCAAAGAAAGTAGGCCAGATGAAAGTCGCGCTCCTATTGCTCCAAGCCAAGTATCACAAATAATAGAACAATATCCTGGTATCAATATTTTTGTTCAACCATGTGATAAGAGAACTTTTAAAAATGAGGAATATGAAAAATATGGTGCAAAAATTTTAGATAATTTAAATAATTGTGACTTATTATTTGGTGTAAAGGAGGTAGATGTAAACCTACTTATTCCAAATAAGACTTATGTTTTTTTTTCTCACACATATAAATTAAATAAAGAAACATTATCCAATGCTCAAGGCACGCCAGGAATGGATAAAAAAGAACTTTTACGATCTATTTTATCTAAAAATATTAAACTTATTGATTATGAAAATATTCGAGCTTCAAATGGCACAAGATATCTTGGTTTTGGAAGATTTGCAGGAATTGTTGGATGTTATAACACCTTAAACTTATTCTTATTACAAAATGATTTTCAACCTTTAGCGCGAGCTCATAAAATCAATGATTATGAAAGAATTATTAAAAATTTATCAGAAGTACGTTTTCCAAATTTTAAACTTTTAATTACTGGTGATGGAAGAGTTAATAGAGGTGTGCAGGAAGTATTAGAATTTACTAATATAAAAAAAATATCTCCAAAAGAATTTGTAGAAAATAATTATCAAAATCCAGTTTATTGTAATTTAGATACAAAAGATTATGTAATTCACAAAACAAAAAAACAATTTGAGTTAAAACATTTTATTGAATTTCCAAAAGAGTATGAAGCTACAACTTTTGAATATCTAAAAGAGGCTGACCTCTATATAAGTGCTCATTATTGGGATCCTAGTTCACCAAAAATTTTTACAAAAGAACAAATAAAACAATTTTCAAAACTTAAAATCATAGGTGATGTAACATGTGACGTTGATGGATCTATCCCTACGACAATTAAATCAACAACAATAGAAGAGCCGAATTTTTATTTAAATACAGAAACATTTTTAGAAACAAATAAGTCTAAAAATAACCTTGCCATTATGGCAGTTGATAACCTTCCTTCTGAATTGCCAAAGGATTCTAGCACTGAATTTGGAAATGGAATAGTAAACGAGGTGATGCCATTTATTTTAGGAAAAGATGATGGAAGAATTTTAAATTCAACAATTACTGACAAAGGTAGTTTTTTAGAAAAATATAACTATTTAGAAGATTTTATTAACTCTTAAATGAACCTTTCAAATACTAATTTACCTCTTATTCAATCTCAAGAAAAATTTAAGATAATAAGTGATTTTTCACCAAGTGGAGATCAACCAGCAGCAATCAAAACATTAGTTCAAAATCTAAAAGAAAATGAAAATGAGCAAGTTCTACTTGGTGTAACTGGTTCAGGCAAAACATTCACAATGGCAAAGGTAATCGAGCAAATGCAACGACCCACTCTTATTATGGCTCCAAATAAAACTTTAGCGGCTCAACTTTACGGAGAAATGAAAAGCCTATTTCCAGATAATGCAGTAGAATATTTTGTAAGTTACTATGATTATTATACTCCAGAAGCATACGTACCAAAGAGTGATACCTTTATTGAAAAAGAGTCATCCATTAATGAGCAGATAGATAGACTTCGTCACTCAGCAACAAGATCACTCGTTGAGAGAAGAGATACAATTATTGTAGCATCTGTATCATGTATTTACGGAATTGGATCTGTGGAAGCGTATTCTTCTATGTCGTTTACAATAGAAAAAAATCAATCTCTTAATAGAGATATTATTATTAGAAAACTAGTTGAGCTTCTTTACAAACGTAGAGATATGGATTTTAGACGAGGGAGTTTTCGTGCTAAAGGAGATATTTTAGAAATCTTTCCATCACACCATGAAGACAGATCATGGAGAATCTCATTCTTTGGAGATGATATAGAAAAAATATCTGAGATCGATCCTCTTACTGGTGAAAATTTAGGCAATCTTGATCAAATACGTATTTTTGCTAATTCCCACTATGTTACTCCAAAGCCTACTATTAAAAAAGCATTAGTTCAAATTAAAGAGGATCTAAAAAAACAACTTGTTGTATTTGAAAATGAAAAAAAACTACTGGAACGACAGCGATTAGATGAACGAACAACTTTTGATTTAGAAATGATAGAGACAACTGGTAGCTGTAGCGGTATTGAAAATTATTCAAGGTATCTTTCAGGTCGACAACCTGGGGAACCACCACCAACGCTATATGAATATATCCCTGAAGATTCTCTTTTATTTATTGATGAGAGTCACATCACTTGTAGTCAAATATCAGGCATGTACAAAGGAGACTTTTCAAGAAAATCCACTTTATCTGAATATGGTTTTAGACTGCCAAGTTGTATTGATAATAGACCATTAAAAAGAGAAGAATGGGATGCTATGAGACCTCAAACAATATTTGTAAGTGCAACACCTGGTGATTATGAATTAGAAAAAACTGGTGGAGTTTTTGTTGAACAAGTAATTCGACCAACAGGATTAATTGACCCTCCAATTGAAATAAGATCAACAAAACATCAAATAGATAATTTGATTGACGAATGTAAATTAACAATATCCAAAGGATATAGAGTTATCATAACTACATTAACAAAAAAAATGTCAGAAGATTTAACTGAATACATGCATGAAGAAGGTTTAAAAGTACGTTATCTGCACTCAGATATTGATACACTTGAACGTGTAGCTATTATAAGAGATTTAAGACTAGGAGTTTTTGATATTTTAATTGGTATTAATCTTTTAAGAGAAGGCTTAGATATTCCTGAATGTGCTCTCATGGCAATATTGGATGCAGATAAAGAAGGCTATCTTCGATCTAAAACAAGTTTAATTCAAACAATTGGAAGGGCTGCAAGAAATGTAGATAGTAAAGTAATAATGTATGCAGATAGAACTACAAAAAGTATGAAAGAGGCAATTGATGAAACAGAAAGAAGAAGAGCAAAACAATTGATATACAATAAAGAGCATAAAATCACTCCTATTAGTATAAAGAAAAATATTGAAGAGATTTTAGAAAATACTGCTGAACAAGATCATGTTACTGTAGAAATTGAAAATGCTAAAGAATTAGTTGGTAAAGATTTAAACAAACATATTAAACATTTAGAAGAAAAAATGAATATGTTGGCATCAAAATTAGAATTTGAAGATGCTGCAAGAATACGAGATGAAATAAATAGACTAAAGGCAAAAGAAGTTGGTTTATCTGAAAAGATATTAAAATTCAAAAAAAAATAAATGGACATTTTATTTGAAGTTAAAAACTCTACAGGGATCATAACCTTAAATAGACCAAATGCTCTTAACGCTCTTAATTTGAATATGGCTGTACAATTTTCAAATCAATTAAGAGAGTGGGAAAATAACAATAAAATTGAAAGAGTCTTATTAGTGGGTAACGGTAAACATTTTTGTGCTGGTGGAGATGTAAAGAGTGTTCACTTATCAGGTCCATTTTCCAAATTGAAAAGTGAATTTTTTTCAAAAGAATATTCTCTTAATTTGCAGATTAAAAAATTTCCAAAACCTTATTTGTCTATATGGCAGGGAGTAGTAATGGGAGGTGGGGTAGGATTATCAATTTATGGTGATTATAGAATTACAACAGAAAGTACTAAATTTGCAATGCCAGAGACTTCTATAGGTTTTTTTCCAGATGTTGGTGGTAGTTTTTTTCTATCCAGACTTGATAATAATATTGGTAAGTATTTAGGCCTAACTGGAGAATTAATTCAATCTAAAGATTTAATAAATTTTGGACTTGCAACTAACTTTTGTCCTGAAGATAAAATAGATAAATTAATTACACAATATATTATTGATGGATCAGTTTCTAATTATGAGACAGAAACTTCATCAAGTTTTTCAAATGCAAAATTAGACTTTATAAAGAAAAATTTTAGTGGAGATATTTATGAAATTTTTAATAATATGCGAACTTTAAGTGATCAAGAAAAATTAATTAGTAAGCTTCGAAGCAAATGCCCTATGAGTTTAGCAGTAACAACTTTATTAATTGAAAATTCACTTAATAGAACATTAAAAGAATGTCTTGAAATAGAGTATAGACTAAGTCAAAAAATGGTTAATCGGCATGACTTTGGAGAAGGGATAGAAGCTGTTCTGATTGAAAAACATCACAATCCAAGTTGGGAGCCAAACTCAATAGAAAATATAAATAAAGATGATTTAGAAAAACTATTTAGTTCTACTATAGATAATGAATTAAAATTATAGAAATAGTATAATTATTTCTATTAAAATTAATTAAATGATAAAAAAAATATTATTATTATTATTTCTGCTATTTTTTTGTACATTATTTATAATTTATTATCTTATTGATAAAATTTATATAAATAATTACATTAAAAATTTAGAAGAAACTTTAAAAATTAATATTTACCTAGAAGAACCTCACCAGTTTATTATTATTCCTCACCTTGCTTTATTAGCCAAATTTAATTTAGATAATAAAGAAAAAGAATTATTCCTAAAAGGAGGAGAATTTAACATTAAAAAAAACTACAATAGAAAAAAAGCAATATTTAATTTTAACTCTGATAATATTAAAATTGATAAATTCATTGTTGATAATTTTGTAACATCAGGAGAAATTACTGAATATGATTTTAATAATTTATTAAAATTCACAGTATTTGCTGAAGGAAACTTATTATACAATATAAACACTGAAGAAAAAAATTCATTAAATTTTATTAATCTAATTATCCAAAGATTAAACATTCCTGAGGCATACAAAAAATTATCAGATTTTTCTTTTCATTATCTAAATGATAAATCATTTTTCACTAGTAAAATTATTTTTGATAAGGGATTAATATTAATTGATTACTTTGAGTCTACACAAAAAGATTTCCTTATTACTTTAAATGGAGAATATAAAATAGAAAAAGAACTGGTTGATTTTAAAGTAAACATAAAAATAAAGGATAAAAAGACTTTTGATATTAAGATAATTGGAAATTTAGATAATCCAAATATAAAAATTTTATCAACTGATAAAACTGTAGATTTTAATTTCAATATTAATGACTTAAATCAAATGTTAGATGGTAATTTTGAAAATATTTTAAAAAATGTAATAACAAATGAATAGTCTAATTTACGTTATTTTTTCAGTATTCAGTTATGTAATTATTGGATTTATAATAAAAAAATATTTTAGATTATCAAACAAAATTACCTCTAAATTTGATTCTTTGAGCTTTAATATTTTGTTACCATTGGCTTTAATAACTTATTTTTGGCAAATAGAATTTCCAAAAAACGATATATTATTTTTACTCTTATCATTTTTTGGTTCAGGTATATTCGTTTTTTTAATTGGTTTTCAGGTTGGAAATTTAATATTTAAATACAAAACTGATGATAATGCCCTTCTTGGTCTTTCATCTTGTTTTGGCAATTCAGTTGCTCTGGGGATACCTCTTATGCATTCCGTTTTAGGCAAATTAAATGTTATGCCTTATATGATCCTAGTATTATTTCATGGATTGGTTCATTTTACATACACTACAGTAATTATTGAAATTTATAGAAACAGAGGTCTTAATTTAAATAAAAAAATTTTAACAACAATAATTGGGCTATTTAAAAACGTTGTTCTTGTAGGTATCTTTATTGGAATACTTCTTAATTATACTAAAGTCATGCAACCACGTGCAGTAATGAACGTTTTAAACATTGTTTCATATGTTGCGTTACCTTGTGTTCTTCTTTCATTGGGATTTTCTTTAGCAAAGTTTAATTTGCTATTATCATTCAAAAAATCAACAATTTTTACTTTATTAAAGAATATTATTCATCCTTTAATAGCGTTTATAATTGCAAAATATGTCTTTAATTTAGAAGAATTATTAATAATTACTGTAACACTAGCATCAGCTTTACCAATTGGTTCCCAAGCATATTATTTTGCTTTTAGGTATGATTCACAAAAAGATTTAATATCATCAAACATTGTTCTTAGTACTTTTTTAAGCTTCTTTACTTTATCAATTTTAATAATATTATTTAATTTTTAAGTTGATTTATTTGACAAAGATAACATTTTCTCTTTTTTTAATTGAGTACCGATACTGTATGGAAATATTTCAAGCATTTTATCATAAATCTCAATTGCTTTTTCATGCTGATTTGTGTGTATAAAAATTAAACTCATTCCATCTAAGGCTCCAAAATGTCTGGGCTCTAACTGTAAGGTTTGACTAATGTCTTGCATCGATAAATCAAAGTTACCCATCATAAAATGAGCAGTGGCTCTTTTATTCCATGCTTCTGCAAAATTTGGATTTTTCATTATTACTTTATCAAAATAGTCAATTGATCTTTTAAAATAACCTAAATTCATCATTTGAACTCCAGTTTCAAATTCTCTAGTCATTTTTGGATCATCGATTTCATGCCATATTTTCCATATCTGATTAGTTAACTTATTTATTTCTTGTTCCTCTTTCGCAATCACAAGTTTATCAAATAAGTAATTGAGTCTTTTGTCATTTTGGTCTGCAAACAATTGAATAGGAATTATAATAAAGAAAATAAAAGTAATTATAAGTTTATACATAATCTGCTATCTGAAAATGTTTAGATGAAAGAAATCTTTTTTTTTCATGTTTTCTAGTTCTGCCGCTTACTCTCTCTCGCCAAATTTTAAAAGATTTTGGCTTTAGATTTCTTCTCATAATTTTAATTACTTCTGATTCATTTATTCCATGTATTCTCTTAATTTTTTCAAATGAAACTTTATCACTCCATGCAAGTTTAATAATATTGTCTGTTGAACTTTCCATATTTATTATATAGTTTTAATTCAACTGAATTCTAAAAAAATGATAGATTTATATTCATCAGCTACTCCAAATGGTCGAAAGGTAACCATAATGCTTGAAGAATTGGGGGTAAAATACAATACTATAGCTATAAATCTAAATAAAAAAGAGCAATTTTCTGAACAATTTTCAAGGATTTCGCCTAGTAATAAAATTCCAGTTATTATTGATAAAGAAACTAACCAAACTATTTTTGAGTCAGGCGCTATTCTTCTCTACCTTGCAAAAAAATATAATAAATTTTTGACTAATCAAAATTATTGGGATGTTATACAATGGCTTTTTTTCCAAATGGCTTATGTGGGTCCAATGCTTGGGCAAGCCCATCAATATCTTTTTTACCATCCAGGAAAGAGTAAATTTGCTGAAAAAAAATCAAAAGATTACACTCAACATATTTATGAAATATTAAATGAAAGGCTATCTAAAAATGATTATATATCTGAAGATTATTCAATAGCTGATATCGCTATTTGGCCGTGGACAGCTCGATTTGAAAGACATCAAATAAATTTAAAAAATTATCCTAATGTCCTTCGTTGGTATTTACTTATATCTAAGAGACCTGCAGTTATTAGTGGGTATAATATTGTTGGTGATTTTTATGAAATACCAATTCCTTAAGGATTATAAAAAAATACTGAAACTGCTGTTAATATAAGAAGTATAGCTAAAACTGATTCTATAAATTTTTTTAATTTTTTATTATTCAAATATTGTCTAATAACACTTCCACCATATGCCCATATACTGATTGAGGGAATATTAACAACAGTCGACATAATAACCATAAACAATGTCCCAATAATTATATTTTCATTTATTGGATAATATAAAGT
>JBJKYR010000032.1:0-7543 GCA_045560945.1 Alphaproteobacteria bacterium
ATGTATGTTGAGACAAACGTTGAAATCCCTGTAAACTTAAACAATAAACAAAAAGCAATATTGCAAGAATTTGAAAAAGAAGGTGGTACATCAAAAAAACACAGCCCTAAATCACAGAGTTTTTTCTCTAAATTAAAAGAAGTTTGGGAAGATTTAACTTAATTTCTTTCCATTCAAGTTTACCCAAAGTATAAGCTATTTTATGGCAAAAATAAAAGTAGGTATCGCAGGTTGTTTAGGACGTATGGGCCAAGAACTCATAAAAAAAATACTAGTAGATAAAAATTTTATATTCGTTGGTGGTTTTGAGCACAAGTCTCACCAAAGTATTGGAAAAAAAATTAGTGATCTTACAAATATTCAGTCACCAGCAGTAGTAACAAATAATGCCAACTCTATTTTTAAAATAGCTGATGTTGTTATTGACTTTACAACTCCTCATTCCACATTATCAAATGTTAAAATTGCCAGTATTACAAAAACAGCTTTGGTTATTGGAACAACAGGCATTACAAAAGCGCAAAAAAATAAAATTAAAAGTTTTTCAAAAAGAACTCCTATCATTATGTCATCCAATATGAGTATTGGTGTAAACCTTTTGTTTGATTTAGTAAAAAAAACAGCTTCCACTCTTGGGGCTAATGAATATGATATTGAAATTGCAGAAACACACCACAAACATAAAGTTGATGCTCCTTCAGGCACAGCTCTTTCTTTAGGAGAATATGCTGCAGCAGGTCGCAAAACCACTTTAGACAAAACCAAAGTTTTGGATCGCACAAAAAGTTTAAAGAAAAGAAAAGACGGGGATATTGGGTTTTCTGTTACAAGAGGTGGTGAAATAGCAGGAGAACACACCGTTAGTTTTATAAGCAAAGATGATAGAGTTGATCTTGTTCACAAAGCTAATAACAGATCAATTTTTGTCTCTGGAGCATTAAAAGCAGCAATATTTGTTTCAAAAAAGAAATCAGGATATTTTGAAATGCAAGATTTACTTAAAATATAATTAAAAAATTAACAATTTTTTTTAAACAAATTAACTTGTTTATATTTTTTGAAAGCATAGTCTGTTTTAAACTAGTATGAAAAAAATTATTTGGATCTCATCTTACCCCAAAAGTGGGAACACTTGGACAAGGTATTTTTTATCTAATTATTTTTTTAATAAGCAAAAAATTAATTCAGACTTTAATATTCTTAATAAAATAGATAAATTTCCACCATACAAAATTCTTCAACAATTATTAAGTGAGGATGAAATTAAAGAAAGTGCTTATAATATTTCGAAATACTGGCATGATATTCAATTAGAAATAATAAAAAAAAAAGATGATTTTGTTTTTTTAAAAAATCACAATGCCTTAGTTTCTATTGAAGGAAGAAACTTAACCGAGGAGAGATTTTCTCTAGCATTTATTTATTTAGTTAGAGATCCTAGAGATATAGCAGTTTCTTATAGTAACTTTGATAAAACACTAAGCATCGATAAAGCCATAGATAGAATTACATCCGAGAATCTTTATTGCCATGTTACAAAAAAATTTCCTTTAGATGTTGAGATCCTTGGATCATGGAAATTTAATTACTATTCGTGGAAGACTGGAGTGGCTGAAGTACCAAGAATTATAATCAAATATGAAGACTTAATTAAAAACACTTTTGAAACAAAACTAAAAATTATTAAGTTTTTATCAAAAATTTTAAATTTTAAAGTTGATACAAATCATACAAAGTACTCAATTGAACAATCAGACTTTAAAAGACTTCAGGAAATTGAAAATAATCATAAATTTCATGAAAGCACAAATACCTTTTTTAATTCGGGTAAGATTGGTCAGTGGAAAAATATATTATCTCCCAAACAAATAAGTAGAATAGAAAATTTTTGTAAAGATGAGATGAAAGAACTGGGATATCTGTAAGATTAGCCTAATTAAATATACTAGCCTAAGAGTAAAATTTAATTTGCTTACTAATTCTTTTATATAAAGACTCTTTTAGTTCTGCATGTAAAAATGGAGCAATCTCAATTTCTTTATCAGATTCTCTAATTGATAGTTTTGATTTATTTTTAAGCCTAGTAAAAAATACTTTTGACCAATACGTATTAAATTTTGAGGAATAAAAAAGTTTATCAAATTTAAATTTTTTAATAGAAATTTCATTTTTATTAATGCTGATTTGATCATTAATATTATTTTTTTTATAATAAAACCGGATCAAACAAATTAAAATAAGATATTCAGCCCCAAGAAATAATGTGACTGGCCATGCGCCCTGAGATATAAGAAAAATGGAAAATAGAACAATCCAAATCATTAAAATAATACCCAAAATTAGGAAAACTGACTTTGAGCTGCTTTGATAAGGTATTATTTTTTCTTTCATCATATTGTTATATTTTAGTATTTATATAAAAAATTTTTATTTTAAAGTGGCCTAATGGATAAAAGTTCAATCAATTTTGTTTATAGAACTTTGGCAAAAAAAATTGGTGAGCCCAAAACGGAACTTAATTACAGGAATCCGTATACCTTTTTAGTTTCTGTTGTTTTATCGGCTCAAGCAACGGACAAATCAGTAAATAATGCAACAAGAGATTTGTTTAAAACTGTTAAAACTCCAAAAGATATGGTTGCTTTAGGAGAGAAAAAATTGAAAAATTATATAAAAACAATTGGGCTTTATAATTCTAAAGCAAAAAATGTTATTAATCTCTCAAAGATATTAATCAAAAACTATCAGAGTAAGATTCCTAGTGATTTTAAAGACTTAACAAGCCTCCCTGGAGTAGGTAATAAAACAGCAAGTGTCTATCAAAATGAAATACTAGATATTCCAAGAATTGCGGTTGATACGCATGTTTACCGTGTTTCAAATAGACTAGGACTTGCAAAAACCAAAACTGCAGACGAAACTCAGGAAATTTTAGAGCAAATAACACCAAAAAAATGGTTAAAAAATGCCCATCACTTGCTTATTTTACATGGAAGATATACATGCAAATCGCAAAAACCGATTTGTGATGAATGTGTGATCACAAAACATTGCTTGTATTTAAAAAATGAAAAAAATAAAAAAAATATTAGCAGCTAATAGAAGTGAAATAGCTATTAGAATTTTTAGAGCTGCTGAAGAATCAGGAATACGTACTGCTGCTATTTATTCTAAAGAAGATAGGTTTGCTTTACATCGTTTTAAAACAGATGAAAGCTATCTTGTTGGTGAGGGAAAAGGCCCAATACAAGCTTATTTAGATATTAACTCTATAATTGATATAGCAAAGAAGGCTGGCGTTGATGCCATTCACCCAGGTTATGGTTTTTTATCTGAAAATCCTGAGTTTGCTGATTTGTGTGAAAAAAATGAAATAATTTTTATTGGCCCCAGCAAAGAAATATTAAGCAGACTAGGTAATAAGATTGCAGCAAAAAAGGTTGCTGATGAAACAGGCGTTAGCACAATTCCCTCAGTGAAAGTTAGTGAAGACAATAAAAAAAATATTCATAATGAAGTAGATAAAATTGGATACCCAGTAATTGTTAAAGCAAGTTGGGGTGGTGGTGGAAGAGGAATGAGAGTTGTTCGTTCGGCTGATGAATTATCTGAGCAAATTGAGCTTGCTAAAAGTGAGTCTAAAAAAGCATTTGGCAAGGATGAAGTTTTTATTGAAAAATTTTTAGAAGACGCAGCACATATAGAAGTTCAGATATTAGGAGATAAACATGGTAATATTGTTCACTTATATGAAAGAGATTGTTCACTGCAAAGAAGACACCAAAAAATTATTGAAAGAGCCCCCGCTCATTTTTTAGAGCAAGTCTCCAGAGACAGTATTTGTTCTTCAGCTGTCAAAATTGCAAAGCAGGTTAATTATTATGGAGCCGGAACTGTAGAATTTTTATTTGATAAAAAAAATAAACAACATTACTTTATTGAGGTTAATCCAAGAATACAGGTTGAGCATACTGTAACCGAAGAAGTAACTGGGATTGATATTGTTAAAGCTCAAATAAAAATTGCTGAAGGCATGAAGATTGGAGACCACCCATCACTACCAAGCCAAGAAAATATTAGACTAGATGGATATGCAATCCAATGTCGGGTTACGACTGAAGATCCACTGAATAATTTTATGCCAGATTATGGAAAAATAATGACTTATCGATCAGCCTCTGGATTTGGTGTCAGGTTAGACGGAGCTACAGCGGCAGCAGGCTCTATTATAACCCCTTATTATGATTCATTGTTAGTTAAAGTAACTACTTGGGCTCAAACAACAGAAGATTGTATTAGAAGAATGGATAGAGCTCTTCGTGAATTTAGGATTAGAGGGGTAAAAACTAATCTTGTTTTTCTTGAGTCTCTTATAAACAATGATGATTTTAAATCTGGAAACTATAATACTAATTTTGTTGATACCAACAAAGATCTTTATAAATTTAAACCAAAAAAAGACCGCGCATCTAAAATTATTTCTTATCTTGGAAACATCATTGTTAATGGTCATATTGATATAAAAGGAAGAACGAATGATTTTAGTTTAGTAGATCCAGTTATTCCTAATTTTGATAAAAATAGGAATGCCAATAATTATGCTGAAGAATTAAAAATCTTAGGACCTGATAAATTTATTCAGGAAATACGAAATAAAAAATATACCCTAATAACTGATACAACGATGAGAGATGCTCATCAGTCACTTCTTGCAACAAGAATGAGGACTGACGACTTAGTAAATATTGCAGAATTTTATAGTAACAATTTATCTGAGTTATTTTCAATTGAGTGTTGGGGGGGCGCAACATTTGATACCTCAATGAGATTTTTAAAAGAAGATCCTTGGGATAGATTGACAAAAATAAATCAGCAGGCACCAAACATTTTAAAGCAAATGCTTTTAAGGGGCTCAAATGCCGTTGGCTATAAAAACTATCCAGATAACATAGTAAAGTTTTTTGTAAAAGAGGCGGCAAAAGCAGGAGTTGATGTCTTTAGGGTTTTTGATTCTTTAAACTTAATTGACAATATGAGAATTTCTATTGAAGAGATTAGGGCACAAAACAAAATATGTGAAGGAACAATTTGCTACACCAATGATGTAACCAACCCACAAGAAAAAAAATATACATTAAAATACTATACTAATCTCGCTAAAGAATTAGAAAAAGCTGGCTCACACATTATTGCAATAAAAGATATGGCCGGCCTTTGTAAACCAGAAGCTATAAAACTTTTAATTAAAGAGTTAAGAAATGAAATTTCTTTGCCAATTCATTTTCATACTCATGATACCTCAGGCACATCTTCCGCAACCGTATTGGCTGCAATTGAGGCGCAGATAGATATTGTTGATCTTGCAATGGATTCAATGAGCGGACTAACATCTCAACCAGCACTCGGTTCTGTTGTATCAATCATGAAACAAAATCATAATGATCCAAAATTAGATGAGGGTCATATAAGAGAAGCCTCTTTATATTGGGAGCAGGTTAGAAAAAATTATAAAGCCTTTGAAACTGATTTTAAGGGAGGTAGTTCTGACGTTTATGTCCACCAAATGCCAGGTGGACAATTTACAAACCTTAAAGAACAGGCTCGATCACTGGGTATTACCACTGATAAATGGGGACTTGTGGTGAATATGTATGCAGAAGTAAATAAAATGTTTGGCGATATTATCAAGGTTACTCCATCCTCAAAAGTTGTGGGCGATATGGCCTTATATATGATTACTAATGATCTAACACATGAAGATATTTTAGATCCTAATAAAGAGATATACTTTCCTTCATCAGTAGTTGAATTTTTTAAAGGTGAAATTGGCATACCTCTTGGAGGCTTTCCTGAAGAATTGCAAAAAAAAATACTAGGTAATGAGAAGCCGTTTACTAAAAGAGCTGGATCTATTTTATCTAGCATTAATTTAGATGAAGAAAAGGCGAAGCTGGAAAAAAAATATGAAGAAAAAATTTCTGATCAACACCTAGCTTCTTACTTAATGTATCCAAAAGTTTTTGAAGATTTTATGAATCATCGTCAAAATTTTAGTGATACATCTGTTCTCCCAACAGAATTATTTTTTTACGGCCCCATCCCAGATAAAGAATATTCTTTACAAATTGATAAGGGAAAAAACCTTATCGTTCGTTATTTAGCAAAAGGTGATCCTAATGCAAATGGTTCAAATTCTGTATTTTTTGAACTAAATGGGCAGCCAAGGACTATTGAAATTATAAATAATGAATTTTCCAAAAATGTTTTTATTAATTCTAAAGCGGAAGAAGGAAATAAAAATCATGTAGGCTCACCACTTCCTGGGCAGGTCTCCAAAATATTTGTTAGTGAAGGTGAAAAAATACTAAAAGGTGACAGGGTTTTGGTTATTGAGGCAATGAAAATGGAAACAATTATTTCAGCAGAAAAAAGTGGAACTATTAAAAAAATCTATCTCAAATCAGGAGATAATGTTGAGACTAAGGATTTATTAATTGAAATTGATTAATGTTAGTTTATCAACTTAAATTCTCGATAACATTGCTCTAAAGCTTGTTTTGAATTTAATAAGTCAGCCTTACCCCCTCTTAATTCAAAGTATTCAACTCTTTTGTTAGTTGATGACTTATTAAAAAATAAAAATAGCCTGCAGTTCTCACTATCATATCGCAGAGTGTATACAAATCCATCAACCCTTGAAAGCTGAGGTTGTCCAATTAGACTTAAAATTTTGTCTTCTGTTTTTCCAATAAAATTTATCTCTGCTAATTTCTGCTGACTCTCAACTATATTTTTATTCTCTTCTTTTTTTTCTTGGATATTTTCTATTTCTTCTTCTATTTCTTTTTCTTCAATTATCTTGTTTAAAACTTTTTGTTCATCAGTTTCTTTTTGCTGAACAGACTCTTTAACTTTGTTACTGATGGTGTTAGTTACCTTGATTACTTCTTTGGTAACCTCTATCGTAGAACATCCCCAAATAAATAATAATGGTAAAAGAAATAAAAATATCCGCATTGCTCTTATGGTCAAATATATATATGTAATATGTTTATGATTACATCTATTAAATCATCTTTCTTAGAATACAAAATGACTATTTTAAGAAATAAAAAAACTTCTAATTCTTTGTTTAGGCAAACAATGAACGAAGTTAGCTATTTAATTGCTGCTGAGGTGCTTAAACATCTGAAATATAAAAAAATCACTGTACAAACACCTCTGATTAAAACCAAGGGGCTGGATTTAGCTCAGCAAGTAATTCTTGTTCCAATTTTACGAGCCGGTCTTGGGCTTTTAGAAGGCTTTGTTAAATTTTTGCCTGATGCAGAAAAAGGTCATATTGGTTTGTATCGTAATGAACAAACATATGAGCCCGTTGAGTATTTGTGTAAACTTCCTAAAACAAAAAACAAAACAGTTTTGGTTCTTGATCCAATGTTAGCAACTGGCAACTCATCAATAGCTGCAATTAATTTAATTATAAATAAAAATGTAAACATAAAAGATATTTTCTTAGTATCCCTTCTTGCGGCACCTGAGG
>JBJKYR010000033.1:0-7500 GCA_045560945.1 Alphaproteobacteria bacterium
ACAAACCAAAACTGGATGCATCCAGGAAACATGTTAACTTCTATGTTAAAGCGTTTGGATTTAACGATCTTTGAACAAGCTGAAAAAACTGCTGCTGGAACTTTTGAGCCAGGTATTAATATTCTTGGACTTGCTCAAGGTATGGTAGGCTATGCTACTGAAGATGGTATGGTAACTGATGAGATGGCTGCTGCCGCAGAAGCTGCTGCTGCAGGTATTATAGATGGCTCTATAACAGTTGCTGACTGGTCACAAGAGTAGTTTAGAAAAAACTTTTTGGTGAGACCTAAATAAAATATATTTTATGGTCTCACCTATATTAGAACTAAAAGACATAAATAAATCTTTTGGTCATGTTCATGCTAATAAAAATATAAATTTAAAAATCAATAAAGGAACTATTCACGGCATTATTGGTGAAAATGGTGCTGGCAAATCTACCTTAATGAGCATTGTGTACGGACTGTATCAAGCGGATTCCGGCTCAATTAGTGTAAGCGGAAAAGAGATAAAACTTAAATCACCAAGAGACTCTATTGAAAGTGGCATTGGTATGGTGCATCAACATTTTATGTTGGTAGAGAATTTCACTGTCCTTGAAAATATTGTTTTAGGATTTGAAAGAGAATTTGTTTTTGGGCAAAAACTTAAAAAAGCAAAAGAAGACTTAAAAAACCTATGCGATACTTATAAATTAAATATTAATTTAGACTCTATTATTTCTGATTTGTCAGTTGGATTTCGTCAACGTGTTGAAATTTTAAAATCTCTTTACCGCGGTGCTGAAATATTTATTCTTGATGAGCCAACAGGAGTACTAACTCCACAAGAGGTTGACGAATTGTTTAAAATACTTCGTTCGCTAAAAGAAGAAGGAAAAACAATTGTTTTAATTACACATAAACTGAATGAAATTATGGATTTAACCAGTGAAGTATCCGTGATGCGGCAAGGGGAGGTTGTGGGTCATACCAAGACCACCGATACAAACAAAGAAAAGTTAGCAGAAATGATGGTAGGACGAAGTGTTCTTCTTAGACTAAACAAAGCAGAAGCAAAGCTTGGTGATGTTGTTTTTAAGGTTGAAAATCTTACTGTTAAAGATGATCTTGATGTTACGAGAGTAAAAAATGTGAGTCTAGAAATTCGGTCTGGTGAAATTTTAGGCTTAGCCGGTGTAACCGGTAATGGGCAAACAGAATTATTAGAAGCCCTCTCTGGTATTAGAAAAGTTGAGTCAGGCAACATATATTTAAATGATGAAAAAATTTCTGACAAAGATAATCTGCTTGACCCAAGAGAATTAAAAGAAAAAGGACTTGCCCACGTCCCGGAAGATCGGCAACGAATGGGATTAGTTACAGACTTTAAAGCTTATGAAAATTTAATTTTTGGTTATCATGATCAAGAACCGTACTCAAAATCTTCTATTCTAAGAGATGGTGATATTTTATCTTTTTCAAGAAAAGTGATGGAGGAATATGATGTTAGGCCAAGGTCTCCCCAGCTAATCACCTCTAATTTTTCTGGAGGTAATCAACAAAAGATTATTTTAAGTAGAGAGTTAAATGAAAATCCGAAAATTTTATTAGTTGGCCAACCAACAAGAGGTGTTGATATAGGGGCGATTGAGTTTATCCATCAAAGATTGATTGATATGCGTGACAAAGGAGCTGCTATATTATTAGTATCTGTTGAGCTAGATGAAGTCCTTTCTCTTTCTGACAGGATACTTGTTATGTTTGATGGAAATATCGTTGGAGAGAGAATTAATAAAGATGTTACGGATAGAGAGCTTGGACTATTAATGGCAGGAGTTGCGTAATGGCTACTGCAGTAGATAAATCCAGAGTACCTTGGTGGGTATCAAACTTAATTGTCCCTTTTGTTAATTTAACTTTAGCTTTATTAGTTTCTGCCTTGTTTATTTTTATTGCTGGTGAAAATCCAGTTCAGGCTGTTAAATTAATTATTTATGGATCCTTCGGTTATCTTGATGGCTTTGCGTATACTCTTTATTATACAACAAATTTTGTTTTTACGGGTCTTGCTTTTGCGGTTGCTTTTCATTGTCGCTTATTTAACATTGGTGGTGAGGGGCAAGCTTACATTGGGGGCCTTGGTGTTTTTCTTGTTGCTATTAATGTTAGTTTTTTACCTGTACCAATCGTATGGGTTTTAGCGATTGCAGGCGCAGTTATTTTCGGTGCTGCGTGGGCCTTTATACCAGCTTACCTTCAGGCTAAGAGAGGGAGTCACGTTGTCATTACAACAATCATGTTTAATTTTATAGCTTCTTCTTTAATGGTTTTTCTATTGGTAGATGTAATTAGGGATATGAAGCAAATGGGACCTCACACAGTTGCCCTTCCAAAAGAAATTTGGTTTCCAACCTTCAAAGAATTTGCTGCTCTTTTTGGTATCAAGATACGCTATTCGCCTTTAAATATTTCTTTTCTACTAGCTATTATTGCTTCTTTTTTTGTTTGGTTTTTAGTTTGGAAAACAAAATGGGGATATGAAATGAGAGCGGTTGGTCATAACACTCAAGCAGCTATTTATGCTGGGATCTCTCCTTACAAAAATATAATTATTGCAATGTGTATCTCTGGTGGATTAGCAGGTTTATTAGGTATTAATGAAATTCTAGGAGTTCATCACAAAATAGTAGCAGGGTTTCCAGCTGGATATGGATTTACAGGCATTGCTGTTGCCTTAATGGGAAGAAACCACCCTATAGGTATTTTTCCTGCAGCATTCTTATTTGGTATTTTGTATCAAGGAGGATCAGAAGTTACTTTTGATATGCCAAATATTACACGCTACATGTTTGTTGCCGTTCAAGGAGTTATAATTTTATTTAGCGGGGCTTTAGAGAACTTATTTAGACCACAAATTGAAAGTTTTTTTGTGACCAGACTAAACAGAAAGGTAAATATTTAATGGAATTTTTATTAGATATAGCCTCTCTTGCAAATTCAACATTAAGAATTTCAACCCCATTAGTTTTTGCTGCAATGGCTGGTATATTTGCTGAACGATCAGGTGTGATAGACTTTAGTCTAGAAGGAAAAATGTTGATGGCTGCGTTTGTAGCTGCAGTAGGATCTTATTACTTTGGCAATCCATGGATGGGATTATTCATGGCTATTGTGATGTGTGTAAGTTTATCAATGTTACATGGTTTTGCATCAGTAACCCACAAAGGTGATCAAGTTGTATCTTGTGTTGCAATAAATATATTAATTATTGGTTTAACAACTGCATTAGCTGCAGCTTGGTTTGGACAAGCAGGATTAACACCAACCCTAACAGACGAGCAACGTTTTTTAGAAATTACATTGCCATTTGCTGACTCTTTAAGAGAGATCCCAATTATTGGTTTAATTTATAGCGAAATATTAAGTGGTCATTACATATTTGTTTATTTAGCCTACATTTCTGTCCCAGTTGTTTACTGGGTAGTTTTCAAAACTAGTTTTGGTTTACGTGTTAGAGCTGTAGGGGAAAATCCAAGTGCAGTTGATACTGCAGGAATTAATGTTTTTGTAATGAGATATAAAGCACTTGCCATTAATGGTGTTTTAATTGCTTTTGCTGGAGCACACCTTTCTACTGCGGTTAATGCAAATTTCTTTAGAGAGATGTCAGCTGGCAGAGGTTATCTTGCCTTAGCAGCAATGATCTTTGGAAAATGGCATCCCAAAACCGCACTTATTGCATGTTTACTTTTTGGGTTTACCGATGCTCTTCAAATAAGATTGCAAGGGGTTGAGTTGCCCGCTATTGGTGAGGTACCTGTTCAACTAATTCAAGCTATTCCTTATGTTTTAACGGTTGTGCTGCTTGCAGGTTTTGTTGGAAAAGCTATTGCTCCAAATGCAATTGGTCAACCGTACATTAAAGAGAGATAATTATTTTATAAAATTTTACTTTCGCCGTGAGTCATAGGGATAAATTCATCTGACAATAATTTTTTTTCAATAGTCAATTTTTTAAGAAGTTTAACAGGCTCATCCATTGGCTCATCAGTTAACTGAAAGGTTCCCCAATGCATAGCGATTGATTTTTTTGATTTAAGATCTTTATGAATTTGAATTGCTTCTTCAACATTACAGTGATGATCCTTCATGAACCACCGAGGAGCATAAGCGCCAATTGGAATTAAAGATAAATCCATATGTCCAAATTTTTGTTGTATGTTAGCAAAATCTTTTGAATACCCTGTATCACCAACAAATATGCATTTAAAATTTGTATACTCAAAAACCCAACCACACCACAACGTTTTATTTGTATTAAAAGATCTGTTACTCCAATGTTGCACAGGTACAGCATGTATATTAAGATTTTTAAAAGTTGTTGTATCCCACCAACCCAACTCCTTTACATTTCGAGCCCCAAAACTTTTAAGTAATTTTTTTAGCTTAAGTGGCACTAAAACAAGCGGTTGACTGTTAATTTGCTTTCTCGTTATTTTAAGAATAGTTTGATAATCTAGATGATCATAATGATTATGGGAAATTACAATAACATCAATTTCGGGCAGATCCTCTATAGCTAATCCTGGTGGTGTAGTTCTTGATGGTCCTGCAAAAACTATTGGTGATGCACGTTCAGTTAAATGGGGATCAGTTAAAATATTGATTCCATCTAATTGCATAAGAAAGGAAGCATGACCTATCCAAGTTAGAGTTTTTTGTGTTCTGTTTTCTTGCAAAAATCTTGGATCATTATCTGCTAGAGGAAATGATAATGGTTCAGGCCTTTTTGATTCTTTTCTCCATTTCCAAAACTCTTTGAATGTTGCCATCTTGTGATCAATGTAGTTGTTATAGAAAATACCATCTTTAAATATTGCTTTACTAAAAATTTCTTTTGCAAATAATTTATTCGGTATGGACATTATCCCAATAGTAAAAACTATAATTTTTTTTAAAAAATTTCTTCGGAGCATTTATAAACAATAAAGGGGCATATTAAAAATGCCCCATTAATCAATATTTATTTTAATTAATTTATATCGAAACGATCAGCGTTCATAACTTTGTTCCATGCGCTGATAAAGTCGTTTACAAATTTATCATGATTATCAGATTGTGCGTAGACTTCTGCTAATGCTCTTAATTGCGAGTTTGACCCAAAAACAAGATCTGCTCTTGATGCTCTTCTTACTTTTTTACCAGATTTACGATCGGTAGCTTGATAAGAATTACTTCCAGTTGCTTCCCATTTAACTGACATATCAAGAAGAGTGGTAAAAAATTTATTATCGAGCCTTTCCTCATTTTCTGAGAAAATACCACGGTCATCTGAACTGATACCAAGTGCTCTCATTCCTCCCATAAGTACGGTCATTTCAGGTGCAGTTAGCTCAAGAAGATGTGCTTTATCTAATAAAAACTCTTCTGGTGTTACAGTGAAGTTTTTCTTCAGATAGTTTCTAAATCCATCTGCCTCTGGTTCTAGAACAGCAAAAGACTCAACATCTGTATGCTCTTGAGTTGCATCACCTCTTCCAGGTGTAAAAGGAACAGTTTTTCCAGAAGCCTTTTCAATACCAACATTACCTGCAAGAACAATTACATCAGCTATACTTGCGCCAGTTTCAGAAGCTATACCTTCCAAAATACCTAGAACTTTATTTAATTGATCTGGCTTGTTTACTTCCCAACTTCTTTGTGGCTCTAATCTAATGCGAGCACCATTTGCGCCACCTCGCATATCGGTGTGTCGGTATGTAGAAGCACTTGCCCAAGCTGTTTCAACCATTTCTTGAATAGTCAATCCACTATTTGCAATTTTGCTTTTAACACCATCTACATCATAATTACTACTTCCTGCTGGAACGGGGTCTTGCCAAATAAGATCTTCCGCAGGAGCTTCTGGTCCCATGTAACGAGTCTTAGGTCCCATATCACGGTGAAGTAATTTAAACCAAGCACGCGCAAAAGCATCTTGAAACTGATCAGGATTTTTATGAAAATGCTCAGAGATTTTTCTATACTCTGGATCTTCACGCATTGCCATATCAGCAGTTGTCATCATAGTTGGCACTTTTTTTGATGCATCTTCTGCATCAGGAGCCATATGCTCTTCCTTTTGATCTACTGCGTGCCAAATATTAGCACCTGCTGGACTTTTGGTTAATTTCCAATCATAGCCAAGCAGTAAGTCAAAATAACCATTGTCCCATTTAGTTGGATTAGTTGTCCAAGCACCTTCAATTCCACTTGTAATAGAATCACTGCCTTTGCCTGAAGCATGTTTGCTAATCCAACCAAATCCCATTTCTTCTAATGGTGCTCCCTCAGGTTCTGGCCCAACAAGACCAGCATCTCCTGCGCCGTGCGCCTTACCAAAAGTATGACCACCTGCTGTAAGAGCAACTGTCTCTTCATCATTCATTGCCATACGACCGAATGTTTCTCGAATATCCCTTGCGCTTGCAAGTGGATCAGGGTTTCCATCAGGACCTTCTGGGTTTACATAAATTAATCCCATTTGTACGGCTGCTAAAGGGTTTTCTAATACACGGTCACCAGAATATCTTTTATTTGTTAACCATTCTGTTTCAAGTCCCCAATATATATCTTGCTCAGGAGCCCAGATATCGGGTCGACCACCACTAAAGCCAAAAGTTTTTCCACCCATTGATTCAATTGCTATGTTACCAGCTAGTATTATTAAGTCTGCCCAACTAATTTGGTTTCCATATTTCTGCTTAATTGGCCATAAGAGTCTTCTTGCTTTATCTAAATTCCCATTATCTGGCCAACTATTTAAAGGAGCAAATCTCTGCGCACCAGTTCCACCACCACCGCGACCATCAGCGGTTCGGTAAGTTCCTGCTGCATGCCAAGTCATCCTAATGAAAAAAGGTCCGTAGTGACCATAGTCTGCAGGCCACCAATCTTGTGAGTTAGTCATTAACTCATTAAGATCTTTTTTTAACCCATCATAATCAATTTTTTTAAAGTGCTCACGATAATTAAAATCTTTTTCCATTGGGTTAGATTTTTCATCATGTTGATGAAGAATACTTATGTCTAGTTGATTAGGCCACCAATCTCTATTAGTAGTTCCTTCTCCGGTATTTTTTGTATTCGCACCGTGCATTACTGGGCATTTACTCTCGGCATCCATTGTATGTTTCTCCTTTTTTGAACTAATATAGATATATAAAGAAATCTAATTAAAGCAAAGAAAAATAGAGCAAACTTACCCCAAATTAATATTAAAATTTGTGGGCTTCCAATCTGTTCGTGCTAGTTCGAAATCTTTATAATCAAAACCTGGTGCAACGGTACAACCTATTAAACTGTACTGCCCCTTAGATTGCATGGCAAACCAATTATTAGCTTTAACAACAAAATGAAAATTATCATTCTCCCCTATAGTAACTGATGTAAAATCAATACCATCTTTAGAGATATAAATTGTAAGTGGATCACCTTTATAAAAATGCAATATTTCATTTTTTGTTAAGCGGTGCCAATG
>JBJKYR010000034.1:0-7460 GCA_045560945.1 Alphaproteobacteria bacterium
ATATGGGATTAATAAAAATCCTTCTGTTGAGCAATTAGAAAAAGCTATTTCAACATTATACAAGTGTCATGATACTGTTGTGGCACCATCAGGATTAGCTGCACTCATAATTCCTTTTTTTACATTTTTAAAAAAAAATGACGAAGTACTAATCAATGACACTGTTTATAGTCCTACTCGTACTTTTTGTGAGAAACTTCTTAAAAATTATGGTGTAAGTGTTAAATATTTTCATCCTTTTAAAGATATTAATAAAATTCAAAAACTAATAACAAACAAAACAAAATTAATTTATCTTGAGTCACCTGGAACTGCTACTTTTGAAATACTTGATATTCCTAAAATAACAAAAATAGCCAAAAAGAAAAAAATACCAACTGTTATGGATAACACTTGGGCTTCTCCTCTTTTTTGTGATCCAATAAAATTAGGAATTAATGTAGTTATTGATGCAGGAACAAAATATATCAATGGACACTCTGATACACTTATTGGGTTCGTAAGCTCAGACAAAAAACATGCTAAACAAATACGAGTAGCAACAAAAACTCTTGGTATTTGTCCAGGTTCTGAAGAAGTATATTTAGCTTTAAGAGGAATACCTACATTAAATTTAAGAATGAAACAAATTGAGAAAAATTCTTTAAATTTAGCTAATGAATTATTAAAACGTTCTCTTATTGATAAAGTTTACCACCCTGCTCTCCCAAGTTTTCCAAATCACCATATTTGGAAAAGAGATTTTACAGGAAGTTCTGGATTATTTGCCTTCTCCTTAAAGAAAAAATATTCTCTTAAATCTATAGAGAAATTTTATAATAAATTAAAAATATTTAAATTAGGTTATAGCTGGGGAGGGTTTGATAGTTTAATAACCTTTCCACCACTTAGTAAAAGAACCTTTAAGAGTGAAGCAAAAGGTAATTTAATTCGTATTTACTGCGGCTTAGAAGACTCTCAAGATCAGATAAATGATATATTAAATGCGTTAAAAGTTCTTAAATAATCATTTAATGGATCCTGTTTTTTTAATTTTTGCATCCTTCGGTGTATTTGTTTTTGGCCTCTCTAAAGGCGGTGTACCAGGTCCAATAGCAATGTTAGCGGTACCAGTAATGTCATTTGCAATGAGTCCTCTTCAAGCTGCTGGAATTCTTCTTCCTCTTTTAATTATAATGGATTTCTCTGCTATCTATTTATATTGGAAAAAATGGATACATAAAATTTTAAAAATAATTATTCCTGCATCAATTATTGGCATTTTATTTGGAACATTTACATTTAAATACACGAATGAAGATCAAATAAGAATTATGGTTGGAATTATTTCAATTGTATTTGTTTTAGTTTCTTTTATTCAAAAAAGTAATTTTTTATTAAGACCAACAAAAATAAAAGGTTATTTTTGGTCATCAATTGCTGGATACACAAGTTTTTTAATTCATGCTGGCAATCCACCTATAAATTTTTATGTACTTCCCTTAAAATTAGATAAAATTTCATTCATTGGCACAATGACTTTAGCTTTTTTAGTTATTAATCTTGTAAAACTAATTCCCTATTATTATGTTGGTTTGCTTGCACCTTCTAACTTAATGATTTCTTTAATATTATTACCACTAGCATTTATTAGTGTGTTAATCGGATACTTTATTCAAAAAAAAATTCCTGAAAAGTTATTTTTTAATATTATATATATTTTATTATTCTTAAGTGGGTGCAAATTAATATACGATGGTATTGCTTAATCCAAACCTTCTGAAATATTTAAAAAACGATTACACACATCGCTATTAAGATATTTTAAACCTTTTTTATATTCATCAGAGTGATAAAATGATTCTGCATGTTCCATCGATTGAAATTCTATAACAACTAAGCGATTCATTTCTTTTCCTTCTAAGTTTATAATTTTACCACCTCGACTTAAAATTTTAGCACCAGCAGTAATTAATGCTGGACCTGCTATATCTGTGTATTTTTTATATTCATCATGGTTTTTAACTTTAACTATTCCGACCCAATAAGCTTTTTTCATATTAACTAACTCCTTTATTAATTATTTTAATACTAAAGTTTGGTTTTGTAATCAGCTCTTTTAGTTTTCCTAGTACCAAATGGACCTGGAATAAATAAAGTCATTGTATCAGTGTTTGGCTTCAAATCAACTCGGTGTAGATGATCAGCAGATCTAAAACCAATATATCCTGGCTTTCTCCAGAATTTACCCTTTGATGTAGTCTCCCAATAACCTCCTTTTAATATAATTGTAATGTAAGAACACATATGATTATGAACACCATCTCCATGATCATCATCCAACATTCTATGGATTAAAACATTAAAAGGAAACCAGCGCGGTCGATGTCTAAATAATAGATAATATCTCTCTAACCAAGGTTTTGCTTTATCAAACTCTGGATGCGATGGGCCTCTATCTAAAACTATTTTCTTTCTTCCAAGTTTTTCTAAAATTTTTAGTATCATTAATTATCTCAGACTTGCTTCTATATTGCCACCATCTACAGTAATTATATTTGCTGTAGTTTTATCTAAACAAAGCTGAACATAAAAAGATTCAGCAACATCTTCTGCGGTAACTTCTTTATTGAGTAAATTATTTTTTAAATAATCTCTTTCTTTAATGCCTCTAGATTTTGCTCTTTGCGTAATTATTTCTTTTGTAAGTAATCCACTTTTTATTCTATCAGCATTAACTCCATTAACTCTAATATTATGTTTCCCACATTCAAGTGCGTATTGTTTCATCATAAATAATGCACTTGCTTTAGCTATACCATAGGGGCCAAAATTATTTCCTGGATTAATAGATTGTTTAGATAGATTTATTGATATTGAACCACCAAATGATTGATTAATCATTATGTTAACTGTTTCTTGAATAATATAATGGTGCGAGTAAAAGTTATTAGCCATACTCGTTTGTAAGATTTTTTCATCAAGATCTTTCATCTGACCTTGAAATGCCAAACCAGAGTTTGAAATTAAAATGTCAATACCACCAAATTTACTAACGACTTTATTAATAGATAGTTTAACTTGTTCTTTATTACTTAAATCACATTTTATACAAGTGCATTTATTTTTTATTTCTTCTTCAATATTGCTAAAATTTTTATCAAAGAGAACTACTTCAATATTTTCATTTAAAAACTTTTGGGCAACAGCTGACCCAATTTTACCTGCACCACCAGTTATAATAGCGATATTTCCTTCGAATTTTTTTCTCTTTTTAGAATTTAGTTTTCCTCTTTCCAGAGGCCAGTATTCCATTTTAAAAATTTCTTTTTGACTAATAGATTTAAATGTAGAGACATAATTAGAGTCAATTATTGATTCCTTCATAGAAAGAAAAATATCATTAGATATTTTTTCTTCTTTTTGAGTAAGTCCTATAGAAAAATAACCTAAATTAGGCACTATTATTATTCTAGGTAAAGGATCAGAAATTTTTGCATTCTTAATAGTATTTTTGTATTTTTGAAAATATTTTTTATATTCACTTGCATATTTCATGATACTATTTTCAATAAAGTTATCTTTTTTGCTGATAATAGATTCAATGATGAGAGGTTTTGATTTAATTCTTATAACATGATCTGGTGTTACAGGACCTTTGCCAAACATTGTTTTTAAATTTTTCATATTACTTAATAAAACATCATCTTTGGTGCCATTATGTTTAATAATCCATTTAGTTTTAGTGGTATTATAATAAATTTTACGAAAGTGATTTTGTAACTTCCCTATGTCAAAATTATTATTTTTTTTATTAATAGTATTTATTTTTTTGAATTTTAACTTAGATTTTTTAATATAATTTTCCGCTAAAGTTACATATTTTATCATTCGCTTATAACTATCTTCTGCAGTTGCTCCAAAAGTAAATATCCCATGGTTAAGCAAAAGCAATCCTTCAACTTTTGTATCTTTATTGTAAATTTGGTAGCATATTTTGGCTAAATCAAAGCCAGGCATAACATATGGAACAATAGATAGTTTGTTTCCAAATATTTTTTTTAATATGGTATTAGAATTTTCTAAATTTACTAAACTTAAAATAGCATTTGAATGAGTATGGTCTATATATTTGTGAGGTAAAAAAGCATGTAATAATGTCTCTACTGAAGGATTAGGAGATGAAGAATTTAATAAATTATTTCTCAAAAAATTCACCATGTTGTTATCAGTCATGTTTTTAAATTTTAAAGTTTTAATTAATGGATCTAAAAAAACTGTAGGCATACCCTCTTCTGTTAGATTGGACATATCCCAACCACTACCTTTAACATGCATGACATTAGTCATTTTATTGAAAATATCTTTTTGAGTTTCTTTTAAAGATGTATTTCCACCACCGTGCAAAACTAATTTTTTTTCAGATCCAAGTAAATGTGTTGTATATATTCTTAAAGCAAGATCTTTTGAAATTTTTTTCTTTGCATATTTTTTTATATAATCGTTAGCAATTTTTTTATTCCAAAGACTTTTCATATTAATTTACTTATTGAAGATAAATCTGCATTAATAATACCTTTTTCTGTTATCAGTTTACTAATATATTTAGCAGGAGTAACATCAAAAGCATAATTTGCACATTGAGATCCTTCAGGAATTATTTTGACCTTTTTTATCTTATTATTTTCATCTAAACCTTGAATATGAGAAACTTCTTCCAAATTCCTCTGTTCAATAGGTATATCTCGGATTCCATTTTCAATGTTGAAATCAATACTAGAAATTGGAGCGGAAACATAAAATGGAATATTATTATCATAAGCTGCTAAAGCTTTAAGATATGTTCCAATTTTATTACAAACATCACCATTGCTAGCCGTTCTATCAGTACCTGTTATACATATATCAACTTTTTTATGCTGCATGAGATGTCCGCCAACATTGTCAACTATTAGTGAGTTTGGAATATTTTCATTTAATAACTCCCAAGATGTTAAGCTAAAACCCTGATTTCTAGGTCTTGTTTCATCAACCCATACATGAACTGGTATATTATTTTTATGTGCTACAAATATAGGGGCGAGTGCAGTTCCCCAGTCTACAGTTGCTAACCATCCAGCATTACAGTGCGTTAAAATATTTACTGGTTTATTATTTTTTTCATAAACTTTTCTTATTAATTCATAACCATGTTTTCCAATATTATGACAATTATTAATATCATCTTCTCTAATTTTATTTGCTAATTCGAGTATTTTAATAGGTAACTCATCTTTTTTGATATCTTGAATACTAGTCATTATTTTATTTAACGCCCATGATAAATTTACAGCAGTGGGTCTAGTTGCATTAATTTGGTCTGAAGCTTTTTTTAAATCAATGTTTTCTCTAGCTGCAATATACATACCATAAGCAGCAGTAACACCTATAAGTGGAGCTCCTCTTACTTGCATTTCTTTAATAGCAAAGCAAACCTCATCAACAGTATTAAGTTCAATTATTTTTAATTGAAATGGAATCAAACGTTGATCAATAATTTTTATTTTATCAGTATTTTTCTCATACCAAATAGTTGTGAGATGTTTATTTTGAACCAACATTATTTTCTTGCTTAAACCTTCTTAAATATTAGCTAATTTAACTTCAGTTTCTCTATTCCAATGTTCATATTGTGTAACAATTGATGTATTTAGTATAGTTGATATATTATCGTTAGAAAAATCAAGATTAGAAAAATATTTATTTGAAAAATTTAAAATAAATTTTTTTGATTTTTCAACATTTTTGTCCATAGTCTCTAAAAGCATTTGTAAATCAACATCTTCATGTTCTGAACTCCACGAATCAAAATCAGTAACCATTGAAATAGATGCATATCTAATTTCAGCTTCTCTAGCTAATTTAGCTTCAGGCATATTTGTCATTCCTATTACGTCACAATTCCAACTTCTGTATAATAAAGATTCTGCCTTGCTTGAAAATTGTGGACCTTCCATAGCTAAATAAGTACCTCCTAATGAATTTTTTATATTTAAACTTTCTAAAACATCTTTAGAAATATTCATTAAAGTTTTATTAGTTGGTTCAGCCATTGGAACATGAGCAACTATTCCATTTTCAAAAAAAGTTTTTTTTCTATTAATTGTTCTATCAATAAATTGATCAACTATAACAAAAGTGCCGGGATCTAAATCTTCCCTCAATGAGCCTACAGCAGATAATGAAATAATATCAGTTATTCCAAGCTGTTTTAAACATTCAATATTTGCTCTATAATTTATTTCTGAAGGTGAAAGTCGGTGACCAACTCCGTGCCTTGATAAAAAAAATATTGAATTTCCATTTACTTTACCTTCAAGAATTTTACTTGATGGTTTACCAAAAGATGAATCAATATCATGTGCAATAACTTCATTTAAAATATCCAATTGATAGATTCCGCTTCCGCCAATAAATGCTAATTTATTTAAATTCATTTTTTTGGACCAATATTTTTAATTACCTTTATCGTTTCTTTTTTTAATGCTTTAATTGAAGGTTTTATTATACTAATTTTGTCAAAATTTTTTATATTATTATTATAACTCTTTCGTAAAGATTTACAGGCTATCATTCGCAGCTCTGTTCCTACATTAAATTTAGCTACTTTAGTCTTTCGCGCTATTTTATTGCGCATTATATGAGAAATTCCGCTACTTCCATGAAGTACTAAAGGTAATCTTGTAATATTTTGAATGTCTAAAATCTTTTGATAATTAATTTTAGCTATTTTACTTGTTTGCAAATGAGTATTTCCGACTGAAATTGCCATAGCATCCACTTTACTTTTTGAAGAATATTCTTTTGCCTCATTTACATCTGTGCCTTTTGAATTTTGTCCTTTGAAATATCCTACCTCGCCAATCTCCCCCTCTACAGAAATATTATATTTATGAGCAAGAGTAGATATTTTATAACTTGTTTTGATATTTTCTTTCAAAGGTTTTTTTGATCCATCATACATTACTGACGTAAATCCATTATCAATACCTTCTTTACATTCTCTAAAAGAAAAACCATGATCTAAATGACAGCAAATGGGAGTTTTTGTTTGTTCTGCAAGGTGTCTAAACATTTTACCTAAAATAGATATAGGTGTAAATGCTCTACATGATGGGCCAGCTTGAAGAATAATAGGTATACCAGTTTCATCTGCTGCTTCAGTGTAAGCTAAAGCATCTTCCCATGTAATTACAACTAAACCTGCAACTGCGTAATTGTTTCTGTTAGCTTTATTAAGTAAAGTTTTTAAATTTACTGCTGTCATTATTTATATTTGGCAATCATATCTTTAATACCTGGTATCGTTTCAACTTGATAGGCGTGTTCTGGTTGAAAATATTGAACAAGAGATCTTTGAGATAATCCACCTAAAATAGTAAAATAATACATTTCATAACCTGGTGCTACAACACAAGGATGATAACCCGTTCTAATTGCAA
>JBJKYR010000035.1:0-7271 GCA_045560945.1 Alphaproteobacteria bacterium
ACTGACTCAAAAATAGCAATATCACTGCCCACTTCTATTTCCTCACCTTCTTTAGAGAGTATTTTAGTGAGCTTTCCATCTTCTAAAGCAGGTAATTCAACTGTAGTTTTATCACTATCTACTTCAGCTATAATTTGACCTCTTTTAAATTCATCACCTTCTTCTATTAACCATTTAGAGATAGTGCCTATTTCCATTGTTTCTCCAAGTCTAGGTAAGATTATTTTTTTTTCCATAAGTTCAAATTATATTTTATTATAAATTTCAATTAGGCACTTTTAATTGCGCCAGTAATTAACCCTGTTATTTCCTCAGGACTACAATCTGATTTATTTTTATCACAAACTTTCTCTCCAAGACGCATAACTGCAATCCTATCACAAACTTCCATAATATCAGGCAATCTATGACTTATCAGAAGAACTGAATGATTTTGCTTTTTAAGACTCCTAATGTAATCTAATATTACAGGAACTTGTGCTACACTTACTGCCGCAGTAGGCTCATCCATTAAAACTATTTTAGGCTCAGATAATCTTGTTCGAGCAATTGCTATTGCCTGTCTTTGTCCTCCAGACATACCTGTAACGACATCTCCAGGTCTTGCACTTGAATTTAATTCATCTAACAGTTTTTGAGAAGTTTCATTCATTTTTTTATGATCTAATAAAAAACCAAATCTTTTTGCCTCTCTACTCAAATAAATATTTTTAGCAGCAGTTAAATGATCACATAAGGCTAGATCCTGATAAACAACTTCCACCCCTGCTCTTCTTGCATCTTTTGGATTATTAAAAACAACATCTTCTCCATTAAAATTTATATTACCTGATGTTGGTAAAAAATTTCCAGCCAATATTTTTAAAAGAGTAGATTTGCCTGCTCCGTTGTCACCCATCAAACCAACTATTTCACCTTCATTTATAGATATATTAAAATCTACAAGGGCCTGAACAGCACCAAAACTTTTATAAATATTTGATAAATTGACAATTTCTGTCATTTACTATTTACCTCTTTTTTTCAACTGATCAAAGAATACAACTGCAACGATAATTACACCTGTTAAAATTCTTTGCCAATAAGGTTGAACATTTAAGAGGTTAGCACCATTATTAATTGTTGAAAGAACAGTTGCACCAAGTACTGGACCAAAGACTCCGCCGACAGCTCCAAAAAGGCTAGTTCCACCAATAACCGAAGATGCAACAGCTTGGAGCTCCCATGTAAAGCCGTTAGACGCTATACCCAAACTAAGTCTTGCCGCAACTAGAATGCCGACAATTGATGCAAGTAAAGAAGAATACATGTAGGCAAAAAATATAGTTCTTGTAACAGGCACAGCATTTAACTCTGCTCCAGGACGATTACTTCCTATTGCGTATAAATGATTACCTAAACGTGTGTGATTTAAAATAATATAAGTTGGAATCATAACTCCTATTACACATAAAAATAGATTTGGAATGCCTAGAACATCTCCTCTAGAAAAATTTTTGAAATCAGCAGGTAAATTTCCAATTGGCATTGCTCCAGTAATCAATAAACCAACTCCAAACCAAGTTGTTAAACCTGCGAGTGTCATAATAAAAGGAGGAAGTTTTCCCTTAGTTATTCCAAATGCATGAACGGCACCTACACCTAAACCACATAAACAAGTGAATACACAAGATACAGATATTGGATAACCTTTGTTTAACATAAGAGCTACTATACAACTTGATAATCCAACAACAGATCCAATTGATAAATCTATACCAGCGGTAATTAAGACAACTGTTTGTCCAATTGCTATAATTGACCATAATGAAGATTGTCTAAGCACATTGGTAATATTACCTGTTGTAGCAAAAGTAGATGTTACTAAAGATAAAGTAATCCATATTGCACAAACTAGAAAAAAAACTGCAAGATTATTTAAATACATTCTTAATCTCGCAACCCTTGGATCGGCAACGGCACCTTTTTTTGGGCCTAAAAATAATTCCATTAAATCCATATTTTGTTCTTATATTTTATTTTAATTTTAAAAAAACCCCCTTTTATAAAAAGGGGGTGAATAATTATTTAATTTACGGTTTACAGTCTAAACTTGGATTAAGTTTAGCATCAATATCTGGGTTATTGATATTAGCTGCTGTAACTAATGTTGCACCAGTATCAGTGAAAGCAGGAAGTGCTTTACCATTCATGGCATCAAACGCACCTTTTACTCCCATGTTACCCATTCCCCAAGGATCTTGAATAATTAGACCTTTAAGAGTGCCATCATTAATGTAATTGATTAATTCATCACTACTATCAAATGTAACAGCAATAATATCATCAGCCTTACCAGTTTCTTTAAGCGCCTGACCTGTTCCTAGTCCACCAAATAAAGCATCATCAAAGATACCTCTTAGATTTGGAAAAGTAGTAAGTAAGTCAAGTGAGTCATTTAACTGTCTAGTTGTTGTAAAATCACCAACTTTTGTAGCAACAAGTTCAATGTCAGGATAACTGTCTAAAACTTCATTACATCCCTGAATTCTATCACGAAGTGAACTTGGTCCAGCTCCATAATTAACAATAGCTACCTCACCCGCTGGAGCTCCATGTTTTTCAGCAATCAGATCAACCATATATTGGCAACCCATTCTTCCACCCTCTACATTATTTGTAGTCATGAAAGTTGAGTGATTTTTAGAGTCTGCGATTGAGTCAATTACAACAACAGGTACTGTTTTTGCAGCTTCATCAATTGGCGCACCTAAGCCTTCAAAAGATGTAGCAGCAATAACAACGGCATCAGCACCGCCTGCAACAGCATCTTCAAGAACGTTAATCTGACCAGCAATATCTGCTTCAGAAGTAGGTCCTAATAAAGGAACTTCTATCCCTAATTCCACACCTGCTGTACAGCCACCGTCAAGCACGATTTGCCAAAATGGAGATGTACTGTCTTTAACAATTACAGGTATTTTTACAGCATTTGCGGAAAAAGATCCAAAAACAAAAGCTATAGCTATTAATAAATATTTAATTTTCATATTATTCCTCCCTGAATATTATTGTTAATTAACACACTAAAAAGGATATGAAAGCAATGAAAAATAGAATGAAATATTATTTTTTTGATGTGTTTTAGATCTTTTTAATAAATTTTTGATGTTTTATCAATCATTTATGCCATTTTTTTCTTGTATTAATAAATTACTAAAATACTAATAATCACATGGAAAATGGTTGGAAAAAAGTTTCAATAAAAAAAATAGCAAAATTAGCAAATGTAGGCTCAGCAACAGTTGATAGAGTTTTAAATAATAGATTGGGAGTAAAAAAAAATACAAAATTAAAAATTTTAAATGCAATAGAATTTCTTGAAAATAATAAAGGTGAAAAAAAAAATATTTTTTTACTTTGTCAATCAGGTAATGCCTACAATAATGCACTTAAAAGAGTATTAAATAATTACTTATTGAATCAAAATACAATTGAAATTAATTCAGAATTTATATTAACAAAAGAAAAAATTACTGAAAAACTAAAAAGTAGAATATTAAAAGATAATAATTATGATGGCTTAATCGTTGTTTCTACAGAAAACTCCACAGTAAATGAAATTGTTAATCAATATACTTTAGATAATAAGCCAGTAGTTACTCTGACAACTGACTTATCTAGAACCAATCGACAAGCTTATGTTGGAAATGATCAAGTGGCGGCTGGCTCAACTGCAGCAACACTTTTGACCTCACTTATTAAAGATAAAAAAGGTCCTATTCTAATGATTATAAGTCAACCATTTAGATGTCAGCAAGAGAGAGAGCTTGGTTTTAAAAAAATACTTAGATATGATTTTCCACAAATCAAAATAAAAGAAACTATTCAAACAACAGATACTTCTGAAGAGAGTTATAAACACGTAAAAAAATATATTAAAGAAAATGGTCCACCGCTTGGCATTTATAATATTACAGGTGGTAATTTAGGTGTAGCAGAAGCTTTGAAAGACACAGATTCAATTGATGTTAATTTTATTGGTCACGAACTTAATCAAAATACACAATTTTTACTAAATTCAAACCGCATGGATTATGTAATAGGCCATGATGTAGAATACGAACTTAAAAAATCAATTGAGTTAATAGAAAATTTTTATAAAAATTATAAATTAGAAAACGTGAAATCAAATATACTTATTTTTAATAAACATAATTGTCCAAATTTATAATATATTCATTAATAGTAACATTGTTGATTTATAAAATTTAATGACTTCTTAATCAATTTAAAATGATTATTTGATTTTTGTATTTTTTCTGAAAAAGGCTCTATTGAAAAAAAACCATTAAATTTATTTTTTAAAAAAAAATTAATTTGTTGGACATTTTTTATCCTATCAGATTCATCTACAAGCTCTCTCATATCATCTGTAAAATTATATGACTCCTCTACTAAGTTTTTAACTCCAGAAATGTGTACAATAGAAGTATTTTCAACATAAATTGATTTATCCTCTGCAACAGTATGATGAAAAGTATCATGCACTAAAGATAGTTTACTTTTATTTTCTATAGTATTTAATAAATTAATAATATCGGACTTATACCTTAATGATGAAGTTTTAAATCCTAAAGGCTCTACATATCCTTTTATTTCATAATCTGACAATATAAAATCTATTTCATTAAGTGAACTTTTTAATAAATTAAGCCTTTTATCTTCTTCATAATATTTACCATTATTTAATGGTACTAAAACTATTCCTTTGCAATTAATTTTTTTTGCCGCATTACATAAATATAATAACTCATCTTTTCTTTCTTTATTCCAAATATTAAATTTTTGTAATGCATTTATGGAAATAACATTAATTTTATATTTCTCTTTTAGATCAGAAATCTCATTAATAGCTTTTAAGTCAAAATTTAAATTAAATAAATCATTTCTAATTTCAACATTTGATATTTCTAAATCTTTAGCTAGTTTAAAAAAATTTTCATAATTTAAACTTGGACAAATACTATGATTAATAGATATTTTCATAAAAAAATATGTTTACTTACACATTATATAAATAACTAACTAATTTACTAATAATGATATATAAAATATTGCAAAACTAACATAATAATTTATGAGTACTTTAAGTGAAATCCTTAGATATTAAGTTAAAAAATATAATTTCTTCGAATTACAAAGCATCTGATTTTATAATCGCTGATGCCAAAGATGCGGATATGGCTGCAGGCATTAGAGCCCCCTGGATATATAAGAGAAAGTATAGGTCCTTTAACAAATAAAACAGCAAGTTATGAACATTATTTAAAAAAAATGGAATCTATGACCAAATCTGAAGAAGTTGACATAATGCTTATGTCAATGACCAGTGCTGAAAGATTAATTAATAAGAAAATCTTTCAAAACAACTCTGTGACTCCTGCTATAAGATTAAATGATACTTCGTGCACCTGGGGAATGATAAGGAATGGTGAATATAGTAAAGAAGAATCAAGACCTTTTGCAACTGCGCAATTAAAACATGCAAAAAATTTAGCCGACCTTGGATTATATTCCATAACATTTAATAAAAATGTTGATCGAGATGTTGCAATGTTAAACCTATACAGAGATTTTAGAATTCAAGCTGAAGAAATCCATATGAGACATTTTTTGGAAGTTTTTAATTCTTCTGTAATAAATTTATCCATTAAAGAAATGGGAGAATATGTAAATGATTGCATCTTAAAAACTCTGAGTGGGCAAATAGGTAGTGAAAGGCCTCTTTTTTTAAAAATTCAGTATAATGGACCAAAAGCAATGGAGGAATTAGCATCATATGATCCGTCAGGCTTAGTTGTTGGTATATTAGGAGGAAGTCAGGGAACTAGTAGAGATTGTTTTGAGTTAATATTACAAGCACATAAATATGGGGCTAGAGTAGCTTTGTTTGGAAGAAAAATTAATTTAAGTGAAGATCAGAATTTAATGGTGAAAACTATGAAACAAATTGTTATCGGGAATTTAAAATCGGATGAAGCTGTAAAATATTATCATGATAGTTTATCTAAAATTGACATAAATCCTGATAGAAATTTGGAAGCAGATATAGAACTAACTGATCCAGCTCTAAAATTATAAATATAACTAAATTTTAAATATCTTCAATTTGAGCATTAAAGTTATTAAAAATTATCAAAAAATACTATTTTTTTCTTTTTTTTTTATTTCAACCAAATTAAAGTATTTATAAATAAGATTTTGCTGGAGGAATAATGAACATCAAATTTTTAAATATTACACTGATATTTGGATTAATTTTTAATCTATCTGTTTTTGCTAATTGTGATCTTACTCAAATAAAGGATTTAGAGAGAAAAAAAGATGGTGCAGTAAGATTATTTGCAAGGAATGGTTCTTTTGAAACTGCAATTTTAGAAAAGTCAAAAGATTGCTCTACAGATGAAATTCTTTTTGATTTATCTCAAAGTGAAAATATTGAATATTTTGATTTTGTTACAAAAATGAAACAAGCACCAGCAAGATACACTGCTTATGTCTCAGAAAATGACTCAATAGGAATTCTTCAATATGAAGGTTTAGCTTCTGCAATGGATTACTATTTACAATCAAATAATATCACTTTTCCAGAGGAACAAATGTTAAAACTTGGAGGAAGACATACTATAGTTGTTGCATATGCTAAAAATACAAAACAAATATATGCTAATGATGATATTATAAGTTCTAATAGTCAGTCTGTGCCAAGTACTTATGAGGATCTACTTTTAATGGCCGATGAACTAAAATCCTCAGGTATAGAATATCCCATTAGCGGAATGTTTAATAATCAAAGAGATTTAGCAATTATGTTTGTTAATATGTATTTAAGTCTTGGTGGAGAATTATTTAAAGACTCTGAAAGTCCAAAAATAGCTATTAGAAACAAAACTGGAATTAAAACATTAGAAATGATGAAATCAGTAATAGCCTATTCAAACCCTGATCATTTTTCAGCAGATAATGCTTCTATTGAACAAAATTGGAAAGATGGTAATTCAGCAATCGGTTTATTTTGGGCATCCCAATACAACAATTTAAAATCTGATAATACTTCGATTCATGCAGCATTGAGCTTAAATGATGGTAATAATCCTGCGTCCACAATTTGGTTTAAGGGGTTTACTTTCGCTAGATATGTTGTTGAGCCTGAAGCAATAGCAGCTATGATTAGTATGAAATACAGTTTTGATGACCTTTCAGCAAACTCTAATCATGAATTATGGATT
>JBJKYR010000036.1:0-6628 GCA_045560945.1 Alphaproteobacteria bacterium
TACCGTTTGATAATAAAAATAATCCCATCGTAGATATGGATGATAAACACGTGCCCCTAAATTATTTTAATATAGTTAAATTAAACAAAGACCAAAGTTTTGAATATGTAACGCCTGGTTATGAAACGTGTATAGTTCCTGCAACAGGAACTATAAATGTTAATATTGAAGGCTATGAAGTTAAAAATTTAGGAACAAGAACAGTTGACGTCTGGGATGGTGAACCAGAGGGTGTATATGTGCCATCTGGAATAAAAGCTTCTTTTGTTGCTCTAAAAGATTCTGAAATATTTATAGCAGGTGCAAAGTTTGATAAAACTTTTGAACCATTTGCTGTAAGAGTTGATGAAATTGATAAGGTTCAATATGGATCAGACGATACAAAAACTCACAGAAAAATTAAACATATTCTTGGTGCTAAACATCATGACAAAGTAGGAAGACTTCTTTGTAATGAATTATATACAGTAGGACAGGGTGGCTGGTCAGGTTTTCCTCCTCATAAACATGATACTGATAGACTTCCAGACGAAACACGCCACGATGAAACATATAATTATCGGTTTCGTCCTAATAACGGATTTGGTTTTCAATTATTTCAACAAGTTGATGACAAGGTTGGAAAGGCAGAGCACATAATTGATGGATCAACAATTGCAATTAGAACTGGTTATCATCCTTGTGTTGTAGCTCCGGGTTATGAAATGTATTATTTTACTATTTTAGGTGGACTATCGCAGAGATCTCTTGTGCAATATTTTCAGCCTGAGCATGCTTATCAGGTAGAGACTATACCTGGGATAAAAGATATGATTGCAAAATATAAGTAATGACAGCAGTTAATTTAAAAAAACTTCTACAGAAAGCAAATAAAAATAACTATGCTGTAGCTGGATTAGTTGTAATTACTTGGGAAGATGCCTTAGCATACACTGAAGCAGCAGATGAAACAGGTATTCCAATTATTCTTCAAGCAGGACCATCATGTAGAGCATTCACACCTATATCAATATTAGGTAAAATGTTTAGATACCTTGCTGCTCAAACTAAAACTCCTATATGTTGTCATCTTGATCATGGTTTTTCTTATAGAGAATGTAAGGAAGGAATTGATAGTGGTTTTACATCTGTTATGTTTGATGGTTCTAAAATGCCTTTGAAGAAAAACATTAATATTAGCTCTAAAATTTCTCATATTGCGCACAAATATAATATTTCTGTAGAAGGTGAAATTGGAGAGGTTGGATATTTTAAGGGGAAAAATTCTATAGGAACTGACATAACAGAAGCAAAAACTTATGCTTCTAAAAGTAAAGTTGACGCAATGGCTATCTCGGTTGGTAATACACACTTACAAACATCTAAAGTAGCTAAAATTGATTATAACAAAATTTTAGATATTCAAAAAATAACTAAATTGCCTCTGGTTCTTCATGGAAGTAGTGGAATATCAAATGTTATGAGAAAAAAAATAGCCACTAAAACAAATGTTGCCAAATTTAATATAGGAACAGAATTAAGAATGATTGGGTGCAAAACGCTGAGAGAAAGCTACAATAAAAATATTAAAAATTATGATAAAATAAGTATTCTTAAACCATCAATTAAAGAATTAAAAAAAGCTACTATTAGTGTGATTAAAAATATAGGTCCTCACATTGTCAAAAAATAAATTAGCTTTTATTGGTGGAAGCGGAATATATAATTTAGATATATTAACAGATGTTAAAGATCATGATCTAAAATCTGCTTTTGGAAAACCTTCAAGTAAAATTGTTGAGGGAAAAATTAATGATAATTTAATATATTTTCTATCGAGACATGGTTTAGGGCATCGTCTTTCTCCATCTGAAATTAATTATAGAGCAAATATAGATTGTTTAAAACAACTTGAAGTAACTGATATCATTTCATTATCTGCTGTTGGTTCATTGAGGGATGAACTTGATCCAGAAACTTTTGTTATTGTAGATCAGTTTATAGATAGAACAATAAATAGAAAGAAAACTTTCTTTGAAAATGGTATTGTTGCTCATGTACCAATGGCTCAGCCAACATCTAAAGTATTAATGGATCTTTCAAAAAACATATTAGAAGATTTAAATATTAAACATGCATATGGTGGAACATATCTTGCTATGGAAGGTCCGCAGTTTTCAAGTAAAGCAGAGTCTATATTGTACAGAAGTTGGAATTGTGATGTTATAGGCATGACAAATATGCCAGAAGCAAAATTAGCAAGAGAGGCTGAGATTAGATATGCTTCAATTTCAATGGTAACTGATTATGATTCATGGAGTTCAGAGCATGATGATGTTGATCTACAAATGCTTTTAGATACGATGCATAAAAATGTTGAGAAATCTAAAAAATTTATTGAGAATTTTTCCACTAAATATTTTGCTGATGTAGATTTTAAACTAGATAATACATCTAAAATACTCGATACTTCAATTGTGACGCAACCAAATAATTGGGATAACAATACTGCTGAAAAATTATCCAATATTTTAAAAAGATTTATAAAAGAAAATAATGTTAGTAAATGATAAACACTTAACAACTATTTGGTACGAAAAGAAAACTGATAAAGTTAATATTATAGATCAACGTCTAATTCCATTTGAGTTAAAAATTATAGAATTGAATACTGTTGATGAAGTTTGTTTTGCAATAAAAGCAATGCAGGTGAGGGGAGCACCGTTGATAGGTGTTACTGCTGCATATGGTATGTATATAGCCTCCAAAACAAATTCTAAATTTGATTTTTTGCAGGAAGTATCAAAAAGATTTAATTCAACAAGACCCACAGCGGTTAATTTATCATGGGCTCTTAGTAAAGTAATGACTAAAATTGCTGACTTGAAAGAAGATCAAACTTCTGCAAAGATTCTGGAGATAGCAAATCAAATAAGACAGGATGATATTGATAATTGTAAAAAAATTGGTGAATATGGTTGTGAATTAATTAACAAAATTTATCAAAAGAAAAATAAACCTGTTAATATTTTAACACATTGTAATGCAGGTTGGTTGGCAACTGTAGATTGGGGGACTGCTCTAGCGCCAGTTTTTGTTGCTAACAAAAATAATATACCAGTTCATGTTTGGGTCGATGAAACACGACCAAGAAATCAAGGATTTAGCCTCACTGCTTGGGAATTACTTAATGAAAATATACCTAATTCTCTAATAGTAGACAATGTTGGAGGTCATTTAATGCAGCACAAAAAAATAGATGTTTGTATCACTGGCACTGATAGAACAGCTTCTAATGGAGATGTTTGTAATAAAATAGGCACTTATCTTAAAGCTCTTGCTGCATATGATAATAATATTCCATTTTATGTTTCAGCACCTATTTCTAGTATAGATTTTAATATTGAAAATGGCGTTAAGGATATACCTATAGAAGAAAGAGATAGTAAAGAAGTCTCACATATTAGTGGTTTAGATGAAAATAATGAATTAAAAAAAATTAAAATAGTTCCTGAAGGCTCTACTTGTGCAAATTATGCTTTTGATGTTACTCCTGCAAAATTTATAACTAAACTAATTACTGAAAAGGGAGTTATTAATGCTAATTCTGAATCAATTAATAGGTTGAAGTAAAATGTTGTTAAAAATTTTGGATAAATTAGGGCGAAAAAAAGTTGTTTTGGATAGAGGCCCATCTCACCCTGAATTTGATAAAGCAAAGCCCTGGTTAGAAAGATATTATGTTTTATTTAGAAGAAGACCAAAATGGTTCCCTTTTAATATTCTAATACATAGAATGTTAGATGATGATCATGGTGAAGGAGTACATAATCATATGTGCCCATACATTACAATAATATTAAAAGGAGGGTACTGGGAAACTACATCAAATGGTAAATTTTGGAGACCTCCTGGATACATTGGATTTAGATCAGCTGACCATCTTCATCGAGTTGATTTAAATCCAAACACTGAAACAATGACTATATTTATACCAGGACCTTTTGGCAAAAGAAAAACTAAAAGAGCAAATTATAATACAAAATTTCATAAAGGAGTTGATAAATGAAAAAAGCTTATTGGGTTGGCATTGTTAATATTAAAAATCATGATGAATATAAAAAATACACAGATATAGCGGGGCCTGCATTAATAGCTGCTGGTGCTAAAATTTTAAGTAGAGGTGGTAAAATTATAAACTTAGAAGGAAAAGAAATGAATCGCTTAGTTGTTATTGAATTTCCATCCATGGAAGATGCTGAATTATTTTATGAGTCTGATGAATATAGAAAAGGTTTGAAATATCTTAACAATGAAGTGTGTGATCGTTTTTTAAATATTGCAGAGAGTTTAAATTAAGCAATACCGTCAAATATTAATTTGCACCCACTTAGAAATAATAAAATATATATAATATTAAAAAATAACTTTTCTGGAATTTTCTTTTGAATAAAGTATCCAATTAAAACACTAATAAATGCAAGTGGTAACAATAGTAAAGAGACCATTAAGTTTGATGGTGCTAATAATCCAACATAATAATAGGGAATTATTTTTACAAGATTAATAACTAAAAAAGCTAAAGTCATTGTACCGATAAATGAAATTTTATCTAATTTTAAGGGAAGTACATAAAAGTTTATAGGTGGGTTACCGGCATGAATTAAAAAACTTGTATATCCTGCAATTGAAGACCAAAAATACCCTTTTAATTTTGTTGGTTTTAATAAAAAATTACTTTTTTGAATAAAAGATACGAGGACAAATAAAATTGAAATAATCCCAACCATAATTCTTATCTGATCTTCATTAGTGTATTTAAAAGTGAATGTTCCAAATAAAATACCAATAATAGAAGCAGGAATAATTATTTTTAAAATTTTATTTATCCATTTTTTCCAATATAAATAGATAGCAGAAAAATCCATTATAATTAAAAGAGGAAGAAGAATTCCAGCAGCTTGCAATGGGCTCATAGCAAAAGACATCACTGGTACAGCTAACATCGCTATAGGTCCAGGCACTCCACCTTTAGAAAGGCCAAAAACAAATACACCGAAGGATGCAAAAATTAAAAAAATAGGATCCATTTAATAATTATTTAAGAACTTTTAGTGCATTCAATATATCATTAATCTGATCTTGAGAGTCTTCTAATCCGCAGTAAACACGAATGAGATTTCCTTTTACTTCATTCTTAAATGTTCTTTTACTAAGACGGGGGAAAGTAATTAAACTGTCAAATCCTCCCCAGCTATAACCCAGTTTAAATATTTTCAATTTATTATAAAATTTCTTTATAGATTTAAGAGAATATTTTTTCTTTAAAGAGAATGCAAATAAGCCAGTACTTCCTTTAAAATCTCTTTTCCAAATATTATGGTTTGGAAAACTTGGAAGAGCAGGGTGATATACTTTATCAATAAGGGAATGTTCCAATAATTTATTAGCCATTCTCAAAGTATTTGTTTCAATTTGTTTCATTCTTAAATTTAGTGTAGGTATCCCTCTCAATGCTAAATACACTTCTTCTGATCCTGGACACATTCCTAATGTTTTGGCTGTAATTCTTATTTCTTTTGAATGTTTTTTATCAGAACTTACAAATCCTATAAGAACATCCGAATGTCCATTTATATATTTTGTACCTGCATCAATAATAATATTTATCCCAAGTTTTATAGGATCACAAAAAATAGGAGATGCCCAAGTATTATCCATGACAGTTGGTATTTTTTTATTTTTTGCAATTTTTGTTATTTTAGGAATATCAAGTATCTCAAAAGTAGCTGTACCAGGAGATTCAAGATAAATTAATTTTGTTTTATTTGTAATTAATTTTTCAAATTTATTTAAATCTTTCAAGGGGTGAAAATATTTAATTTTTACTCTGTAATTTTTAAGAATTTTTTCACAAAATGTACGAGTTGGACTATAAACAGTATCATTAATCAATACTTCATCATCTTTTTTCAAATACGTTAAAAAAGGAATAACAAGTGCAGCCAATCCAGAGGGAGCTATAATAGTATCATCGCATTTGTATAAACTTGAAATTGCTTTTTCTAATTGTTCAACTGAAGGATTTTTATTAATTCCATATAAAGTACTTCGGTCATCATCATTATTAATATCATCAATATAATCTTCAAAACTATTGAAGATCATTGTCGACCCTTTGTAAATTCCAGGATTAATAAAACCTTTTTGATTTTTTACATTTCTTGAAACTTTTGTTAGTTTAGTATCTATTTTCATAAAACACTATATCTAGTATATATTTTGTAATTAAGATACAATTTATGTTAATATCATTCTCTTAAAATTAGCTATTTCTTAGATCAATTTATTTTGTTATTGGGACATAATCTTTGAAAAAAGATGTTTAAATAATTATTTAAAACAAAGGAAATAATATGAAAAAACTATTATCAATCTTTGCAGTTTCTGTTTTTGCTTTTGCAGCAAATGCTGGAACTCTTGATGATGTTAAAAATAGAGGTTTTCTAAAATGTGGTGTAACAACTGGTTTAGCTGGTTTTGCTGCTCCTGACGATAGTGGAGAGTGGGCTGGTCTTGACGCAGATATGTGTCGTGCAGTTGCTGTAGCAGTTTTTGGAGACCGTTCAAAAGTAGAATTTATCACTAC
>JBJKYR010000037.1:0-6505 GCA_045560945.1 Alphaproteobacteria bacterium
TCCCCTAATGATAAAGATTCAAATTTTGATTTTTCATATGATGGGGTTATGAAATCTTTTGAAGATAGTCTCAATAGATTACAATTAGATAAAATCGATATTTTACATCTTCATGATCCTGATAACCATCCTGATCATTTTGAACAAGCAAGATTTGGCGCTATTAAAGCAATGATAAAATTAAAGGAAGAGGGTATGGTCACTGCACTAGGTTGTGGTTTAAATCAAAACGAAATGTTAGTAGAGCTTGCTAAAGAAGGTTGTTTTGATTGTTTTTTACTAGCTGGCAGATATACATTACTCGATCAAACCAGTTTAGAAGAATTAATACCTGTATGTGAAAATAATAATATTTCTCTTATTTTAGGTGGAGTTTTTAATAGTGGAATTTTAATTAATCCTACACCAGAATCATATTTTGATTATACCAAACTTGATTCTAGTTGGTTTGAAAATCTTACAAAAAGTCTTGTTAGAATACCTAAGGATCATGAAAGTGCAGAATTTTGGTTAAATAAAGCCAATACTATTAAAAATGCATGTGAAAGTTTTGAAACAACTTTAAAAAAAGCAGCAATTCAATTTCCTTTTTTTAATGCGACTGTTTCATCATGTATACTTGGAATGAATAGCTCTAATCAAGTTATTGAAAATATAGAAGATTACAGTAGACAACTTCCTTCTAATTTTTGGAAATATTTAAAAGATAAGAAACTTATTGATGAGCGTTCACAGATAAATTAATTTTTAATATATTAAATTACATTGTTGCGCCGATTACCCATGGATTAAACTCATCATCTCCATATTCATTAATCTCACTTTTTGTTTTTTTTCCAGATGCAACTTCAATTAATTCATTAAAAATATTAGTTCCTATTTCCTCAATAGAACTTATACCATCCATAATAGTGCCAGCATTTATATCCATATCTTCCTCTAAATTATTGTACATATTTGTGTTAGTTGCAATTTTAAGGCTAGGCGTAGGTTTAAAACCAAAACACGATCCTCTTCCAGTCGTAAAACAAATTAAATTTGATCCAGCGGCTACTTGTCCTGTTACAGAAACAGGATCATAACCAGGTGAGTCCATAAAATGAAAACCTTTTTCCGATATTTTTTCAGCATAATCTAAAACACTAATCATTGTAGAGTTGCCACTTTTTGCAACTGCTCCTAGAGATTTTTCAAGTATTGTTGTTAGGCCTCCTTTTTTATTACCAGGACTAGGATTATTGTCTAAGCTACTATTGTTAATTCTTGTATAGTCTTTCCACCACTTTATTTGATTAACTAGCTTTGTAACATCTGATTCTTTTAGAGCTCTATCAATCAAAAGATGTTCCGCTCCATATATCTCTGGTGTTTCGGATAAAATTGTGCTGCCACCATATTCAACTAATAAATCAGCAGCAAAACCAAGCGCTGGGTTTGCGGTTATTCCTGAATATGAGTCAGAACCTCCACACTGTAAAGCTAATGTAAGTTCAGATAATTCAGATTTAGTTCTTTCTATAGAATTAATATTAGGAAGCTCTTTGATTACTTTATTATAAACTTTATTAATAATTTGATTTGTTCCACCTTCATCTTGAATATTTAGATATTCGATATCATTATCGCTATTTTTATTATTATATAAAGAGATTTGTGCACATTCACAGCCAAGACCAACAACAAAAACCTTACCAAAATTTTGATGAGATTTAAAACCTTCTATAGTTCTATTAAAAACTTCCATTCCTTTACCTGAAGTATTCATTCCACATCCAGAGGAATGCTTTAAACAAACTGCCCCATCAATATTTTTAAAATTATTTTCTTTCAAATAAAAATTGATTTTATTAGCTATTTTTTTTACAACTGTAGCAGAACAATTAACAGTGCTTATCAATCCAATATAATTTCTTGTCCCAACGGTACCGTTTAATCTTTTAAAACCATAAAAATATTTATCTTTTTTAAATTCTTTTCTAATATCTTGTTTTCTAAATTTGTAATTTCTTTCAAATTCGTGAAATACAATATTATGTGAATGCACGTGTGATCCTTTTTTAATTTCATCAATAGCAATGCCTATAATTTGACCATATTTATAAATTAATTCACCTTTCTTAATATTATTCAGGCTTATTTTATGACCGAATGGAATTTCATTTTCTGCATTTAAATCTGAGCTTATTTTAGAACCCACTGGAATATTCATTGGTGCAACAGCAATGTTGTCTTTGGCATTTAATTTGATTATATTAAACATTGTGATAATTATTAAATTAAACAATAATTAATACAATTATATTTTTATGAATGAAATTGCAAATTACCCATCTTTAAAAGATAAAGTAGTAGTAATAACTGGAGGAGCATCTGGAATAGGAGAGTCCATTGTAGAAAATTTTCTTCAACAAGGTTCAAAGGTTGCTTTTTTAGATAAGGATGAAAAACTAGGCAATAAATTAGTTAAAAAGTATAAAAATTCTAAAAATGTACCTGTTTTTAAGCTATGTGATTTAACAAATATTAAAAAATTAAAAAAAAGTATAAGCGAAATTAAAAAAAAATTAGGGCTTATTTCAGTTTTAATTAATAATGCTGCAAATGATGAGAGACATTCACTTGACAGTGTTACTGAAGAATTTTGGGATGACAGAATGAATGTTAATTTAAAACATTATTTTTTTGCTATACAGTCAGTATATAAAGATATGAAAAAATTAGGTGATGGAAAGATAGTGAATATTGGTAGTTTTTCATGGATGATGGGCCAAGGAAACATGCCAGGATATACAACAGCAAAATCAGCGATAATGGGATTAACTAGAACTATTGCAAGAGATCTAGGAGAATTTAATATAAGAGTAAATTGTGTTGTGCCAGGATGGATTATTACTGAGCGTCAAAAAAAACTTTGGCTAACCAATAAGATTAAAAAAGAACAATTGGAAAGACAGTGTATTAAAAGAATGTTAGTTCCTAACGATATTGGTAAGATGGTATTGTTTTTTTCTTCAGATCAAAGTTCAGGTTGTACAGCACAAAATTATGTAGTTGATGGAGGAATAGTTCATTAATCATGAAAAAAGAAAAAAATCCTTTTGGTGAATTAAATCTATTTAGAAATGATCAAATAAATAATAAAAAACTTAAAATAGGTTTTATAGGTGGTGGTCCTAATTCATTTATTGGATATACTCATAGATTAGCAGCTAGGTTTGATAATAGATATCAAATTATGGCAGGTGTTTTTTCAAAAGATAAAAAAAAATCTATAGAATTCGGCAAGTCTCTGGGTTTAGATGAGCAAAGATGTTACCATGATTATAAAGAAATGGCGGCAAAAGAATCAAAGAGAACTGATGGTGTTGAAGTAGTTGGTATAATGACTCCATCAGGAGATCACTATAAAATTGCAAAAGAATTTGCAAAGCATAAGATACACATAATTTGTGATAAACCTCTAACTGCTAACTTAAATGATGCAGAGGCACTAAAGAACATAGTAAAAAAAAATAAAATATTTTTTGCTATTACACATAATTACTCAGCTTATCCCATGTTACGTGAAGCAAAAGATTTAGTTGATAATAACAAAATTGGGAAAATTAAATTAATAAATGTTGAATACCCTCAAGGCTATACAGTGGCTGTAAAGAAAAAAGATCAAAAAAATATTCTTAAATGGAGATTAGATAAAAATATGTGCGGACCTTCAATGATCTTAGCTGAAATTGGCACGCATGCATATCATTTATTAAGATATGTTACAGCTTTAGAAGTAAATGAAATTTCAGCTGAAGTAAGTTCTCTTTCAGATGAAATATCTGTTGATGATAATGCTTTTATTACACTTAGAATGAATAACAAAGCAAGAGGATCAATTTGGGTTTCATCTGCAGCAACAGGTGGAGAAAATGGTTTAAAAATTAGAATTTATGGAACTAAAGGAGCTGTAGAGTGGTTTCAGGATGATCCAAATATATTAAAGTTTACTGAACTCAATAATCCAACTAGAATAATTACCAGAGCTAGCAATTCTGTATCAAGTCTCTCTATGAAATCATCTAGAGTGGCTGCGGGACACCCTGAAGGTTTTTTTGAAGCTTTTGCCAATATCTATACAGAATTTGCAGACTTAATTACATCTTCAAAGAAAAATTTATCTTCAATTCCAAGTATTGAAGACGGTGTTAAAGGTGTAAAATTTATGTTTGCTGCAAAAGAGTCTTCAAATAAAAACTCAAAATGGATTAAATTGTAGAGATTAAATGAAAATTAATTTTGGTATTTTGGGCGCAGGTCGTATTTCAAAAATTCATTGTCATAATATTTACAATAATCCCAAAGCTAAAATCTTAAAAATTTACGATATAAATAATAAATCATCTGAAAGTTTAGCAAAAAAATATAAAACTTATTCTTGCAAGGAAGATCTTGAAATATTTAAAGATCCAAAAATTGATGCGATTGTTATTGGAAGTAGCACTCCAACTCATATTAAATATCTAGATTTAGCTAACAAATATAATAAAGATGTTTATTGTGAAAAGCCTATTCATTTAAATTTGAAAACTGTTGATGCTTGTCTTAATAGATTATCAAATCATAAAAATAAAATTCAAATTGGTTTTCATAGACGTTTTGATCTTAGTCATATTGAATTAAAAAAAAGATTAACATCAAAAAAATATGAAGATATTGAGCAGATAAATATTTCTAGCAGAGACTCAGGCCTTCCTCCAATTTCTTATTTAAAAGTTTCTGGTGGAATTTTTAAAGATATGACAATTCATGATATAGATATTTTACGATGGCTTCTTAATGATGAGATTGATGAAGTTTATGCTCAAGGTGCTGTAATGATTGATAGAAAAGTTAAAAAAGTCCCTGATTATGACACTGCCTCAATGATTTTAAAGAGTAAAAAAGGAATTTTATGTCAATTAAGTAATTCTAGAAGACAAACTGGAGGATTTGATCAAAGGATTGAGGTTTATTGTAAAAAGGGCAATTTAAATTTAACTAATATTAAAAAAACAAGTGTTCAGGAAATTAATTCAAAGAGTGAGGTTTTTGATAACTACCCTCTTTCTTTTATTGAGAGATATAAGGAATCATATGTAAGAGCTATAGATTATTTTATAAATTGTATTATTAAAAATATAAAACCATATCCTGGATTATTAGATGGTAGGAATTCTCTAGCAATTGCGCAAGCTTTAAGTGAGTCTGCGAAAAAATCAAAGCCCATAAAAGTAAATTTAATATGACAATTAATATAGCAAATGCTCCTTGCTCTTGGGGTGTGGATTATGCTGATGATATTAATAATCCTGATTGGAAAAATGTTTTTAAACAAATTGCTGAAGCTGGATATAGTTATTGTGAAATTGGGCCGTATGGTTTTTTACCAAAAGACTTTCAAGAAACTCAAAATTTCTTAAATGATTTTAATTTGAATGTTGTGGGTGGGTTTATTTTTGATCATTTGCATCAATCTAATAAACATTCCATAATTAAATCAAAAATAATTTCTACATGCTCATTTCTAAAAAAACTAAATGGGAAAGTGTTTGTAATAATAGATCATATTTCTAAAGAAAGAATGAAAACATCAGGCAAAAGAGAAATTTCACAAGACCTCCCTGAAGACGAATATAAAGCATTAGTAAGTTTTTTAAGTGAGATTTGTATAATTGTAAAAGAAGAATATAATTTAATTCCAGTGCTTCATCCTCATGCAGGGACTTATATTGAGTATGAAGATGAAATTGACAGATTACTTAATGATATAAATAGCGACTCTTTGAGTTTGTGTTTAGATACTGCTCATTTAACATATAGTGGTATTGATCCTTATCACGCTATCTTAAAATATAACTCACTTGTAAAACACATGCATTTTAAAGATATTAAATTAGATATTCTAAATAATGTTCATGATAAAAATATTGATTTTGACACTGCTGTATCAAATGGAGTTTTTTCTCCATTAGGTAGTGGGATGATAGATTTTAAAAAAATATACGAAAACTTGTATGAAATTAAATATGATGGATATGCAACAATTGAACAAGACATTGATCCAACACTTGGGCTTAGCGCAATTGAGTATGCAAAAAGAAGTTTAAAACATTTGAATCAGTTTGAATAATATAATTAATATATTTATCTATATTCTAATTCTTTAGCTAATTTAGTGTAATCTTTCTCCATTTGCTTTAAGACTGATTTTGCTTTTCCACCCTCACTCAAATATTCTTTTATTGAATTTCCTATACTTTCAGTTAACAAACTTACATATGGACTTACTGGATAGTCAGGTACTCCAGCATTTATATTTGCAAATAATGCAGAAGCGGCTGGATTATTATCAAGTTTATTAATCCATAATTCATGATTAGAGTTTGCTGAAAGGTCATCAAAACTGTATTTCATACTAATCATAGCTGCTATTGCTTCAGGCTCAACAACATATCTAGCGAAAGTAAACCCCTTAAACCAA
>JBJKYR010000038.1:0-6403 GCA_045560945.1 Alphaproteobacteria bacterium
ACAGCAGCAATTCTAACAACTTTTAATGAAGTTGATATGTCAGAGATAATGAAAGTTCGTGAAACAAAAAAAGAAGACTTCATGGAGCGCTATAATGTAAAGCTTGGCCTGATGTCTTTTTTTGTCAAAGCTGTTGTTACAAGCCTTCAAGAATTTCCTGCTGTTAACGCTGAAATTCGTGAAGAAAACATTATTTATAAAAATCATTTTGATATTGGTATTGCTGTTGGAACAGAAAAAGGTTTAGTTGTTCCTGTTTTAAAAGATGCTGACACAATGACTTTTGGTGATATTGAGCAGCAAATTGTAGAGCTTAGCTCAAAAGCAAAAGAAGGCACTTTAACCATGGATGATTTAACAGGTGGTACTTTTACTATTTCAAATGGCGGCGTATATGGTTCAATGTTAAGCACACCAATAATTAACAGACCTCAATCAGGAATTTTAGGTATGCATAATATTCAGAAAAGGGCCGTGGTTGTTGATGATGAAATTGTTATTCGACCAATGATGTATCTTGCATTTAGTTATGATCACCGAATTATTGATGGGAAAGAAAGTGTTGGTTTTTTAATAAGTATTAAAAATTTATTGGAAAACCCATCAAAGTTAATTTTAGGAGTATAGATGGCAGATTTTGATTTAATTGTTATTGGAGCTGGGCCTGGAGGATATGTTGCGGCTATCAGAGCTTCTCAATTAGGAATGAAAGTTGCTTGTATTGAAAAGGAAAAAACACTTGGGGGTACTTGTTTAAATATTGGTTGTATTCCTTCAAAAGCTCTATTGAATTCATCAGAAAAATTTGCAGAAATATCAAAACATGCAGATGAGCACGGTATTTCAACTGGAAAAGTTTCTCTAGATTTGGCAAAACTTATGCAACGTAAAAACAAAATTGTAAAACAATTAACTTCTGGAATTGGGTTTTTATTTAAAAAAAATAAAATTACTCACATACAAGGCGCTGCATCTTTTTTGGACACCAAAACAATAAAAGTATCTTCCAGTGATGGAGATAAAAATTATTCAGCAAAAAATTATATTATTGCAACTGGATCTACTTCTATTGCTATTGATGCAATACCGATTGATGAAAAACAAATTGTAACGTCAACAGGTGCATTAGCATTAGAGTCAGTACCTAAATCACTTCTTGTAATTGGCGGTGGTTATATAGGATTAGAGATGGGCTCCGTATGGAATAGACTTGGGTCTAAAGTTACAGTTGTGGAAGCGCTTGATAGAATAGTTCCAACAATGGATGAAGAGATTGCAACGGAGTTTATGAAATCTCTTAAAAAACAAGGATTAGAATTTAAACTTTCTAATAAAGTAATTTCTACTAAATCAGGTAAGTCAGGTGTAGAAGTTTCAATGGAGTCATCAGATAAAAAACAAATTACTGAAAAATATGATGTAGTTCTAATGTCAGTTGGTCGTAAACCAAATACTGAAGGATTGAATTTAGAAGGTATTGGTGTCAAATTAAATGAGAAAAAATCCATTGAAATTAACAGTAAATTCAAAACAAACATTAAAGGAATTTTTGCGATTGGCGATGTAGTTCCAGGACCAATGTTAGCACATAAAGCTGAAGAAGAGGGAGTAGCATGCGTGGAATTTATTAATGGTCAAAAGCCACATCTGAACTATGATATTATTCCTGCTATTGTTTATACTAATCCAGAAGTTGCCTCTGTTGGAAAAACAGAGAGTCAACTTAAAGATGCAAAGATTGATTACAAGATTGGTAAGTTTCCTTTTATGGCAAACGGAAGAGCGTTAACAACATCCTCTCCTGAAGGTTTTGTTAAAATTTTAGCCGATTCTAAAACAGATGAACTATTAGGAGCGCATATTATAGGTCATGATGCAGGACAGCTTATTGCAGAAATAGTTACGACGATGGAATTTGGAGGGAGTTCTGAAGATATCGCTCGTATATGTCATGCACATCCAACTACAAGTGAAGCTGTTAAAGAGGCAGCGATGAATATTGTAGGAAGAGCTATTCATATTTAACTCTCAATACTTAATTTAAATTAATCCTTTTTTTAATTTTTTACAATTTTATGGAAGCCGCTGATAAATTCTTGGTAAGAAATAGAATAAAGATAATGCTCTCAAGACAAAAAAGATACAAAGTGATATCCATAAGCCTGTATTGCTAAAAGTATCTGCCAAGAAGATAGCACACACTATATAAATACTTACAGATACAATCATAGCATTACGCAATTCTTTTGTTTGTGAGGCTCCTACAAAAATACCATCAAATTGATAACAAAAGGAAGATACAAATGGAATTATAACAATCCAATAAGAATATGAGAAACTTAAACTTTTAATATCAGGTAGATCAGTCATTATGGAGATGAAGTAACTTTTGCCTAAAAGGTATATGATAGAAATTAATAATCCTGTTGTTGCACTTAAGATAAATGAATTTTTAATTACATTAGTTAGTAATGATTTATTTTTGGAGCCAATAGAATAGCCAACAATTCCTTCTGTTGAAAAAGCATACGCATCTAAAATAAATGCTGATAGCATGATGAGATTTAGTAAAATAGTGTTGGCAGCCACCACATCTTCACTAATGGTGTTTCCTAAGTATGTAAAAAAAATGAATGAAAATGTAAGGAGGGCTGATCTAATAAATATGTCTATGTTGATGCTAAATAATTTTTGAATTTCTTTTATATTAAATATTTTTGCTACATTGATCTTAATTGATGTAAATTTTTGAAATTCATAGAATGTATAAGTCAAAAAAATTATAGCGGTAAGTGTCGAAGATATTACTGTTCCAAGAGCAACACCTTTAACATCTAAGTTAAAGTAAACAACAAATACAACACTGAAAAAAATATTAGTGATTGAAAAAAAACCAATTGCTATGCTTGATATAGTTGTCTTTTGTAAACCAATAAACACTCCTGTTATTATAAAGATGCTTAATTCACCAAAAGAGGAGTAGATTCGTAAATCAAAATATTCTTTAAAGTATTTTGCAGTTTGATCTGATAATTCAAAAATACTTAAGGCAATCGTAAAGATGTACTTTTGGAAGATAACTAAGAGTAAAGAAATAAAAATAACAAAAGTAATATTTCGAAAAACTAGATTAATAATCTCTTCATATTGTTCAGCGCCATGAGCCTGGGCTACCAAACCAACAGTACCCATTCGAAGAAAACCAAAACTCCAGAAAATTAGGGAAAATATACTGGTTGCAATACTTGTAGCGGTTAGATAACTCGCATTATCTAGATTTCCCATTAAGCCTGTATCGACAATGGCTACTAAGGGAATTACTAGATTAGCAAAAAAAATTGGAATAGATAATTTTACAATATTCCTAATGGAAGCTCTATCAGACATTTTTATAATTTATGAAATTTGCATGTTTCTAAAAAAAATTAAATAGAACTCAGCGACATTTTTTTGGAATATGTTTTTCTAGGAGCATTTTTTATCATTGCTTGTCCACACCGCATCACTCCTCTTTTTTTATCAAATGTCATTTTTGGTTCTCCATGCAACTTCCATCCACTAGATAGTGCTTCTGTTACGCGGTGACAAAATTCTGACGTATCATCATCCGTAATAAATCTATAACCTTTCATGTATGCTCCTTTTTATCAATTAATTTTATCTAAGATTTTTAATTGTTCTTTTGATTTAAAATTAATAAATGTTTCAAACTCTATGAGAAAATCATCATAACTCATATTAAAGTTTTTCCTAAAAGATTCTCTCCACCCTTGATGGATCTCTCCCTCTTCTCTTTTTTCTAATTCAAGTTCAGCGATATCCTCATAAAAATCATAGAAAACTTTTTGGTTAGACCCACTTAAAGAGGCAAGATACGCTGTGGCCCACATACCACCATCATATTCAAAGCCTTGATCACATTTACTGCGCAGTTTGATGGCATCTTCTTCTCTTTCCACATCTTTGAGTTTTATTCCTTTTTTTGCACATTTGCGAAAAGACTTCAGTGTTTGTTTCATAATTTTTTTATAATCAGCTAAATTATTTTTTCCAATTATGTAATAGCCAAAATATTCTGCCCCACCTTCTTCAATCCACATTGGCATATCATCATTAAATTTATACTGGGCAACACCAAAATGCTGCTCATCTTCAAAAAAAATTTTCTTCATATTTTGATGAACATGAAAATACTCATGTGCTACTATTTTTGCAACACTCCACGCTTCACTCTTATAACCCCTCCACCAACATTTATTACCCTCAATACTTCCTTTTAATGTTTCGGGTGAAAAATAGGCAGATGCTACACATTCTTTGAACCATTTTTTGTTATCACCACCACCTACGTCTAAACATTCTTTATTAAAATCTTCCCCGCGATTTACTTCACACCAATTTTGAGCAACTTTTTTTAGATTAGATTTTTTTTCATTCCAGATAATAACGTGAGTTTCCGCAATAGGTTTTTCACCAAGCTCAAGGTAGGAATATTCAAGGGTTTCCATGAATAAACTGTGAAGATCATCTGGAACTCCTTTATATTTTGGGAATATTATTTCTTCCTGCCCATACCAGTCAGGTGTTCTATATTCATATTCAACCATATCGGCTGTACTGTCATATTCGCTCTCTCCTTCATCATTTGTAATAAAAGAAATATCTTCCCAAAGGATTTTATCGTTAACAGCGAAGGGCTCACACTTACCTGGAATACTATTTTCTTTTCTCCATTTTTCACAATTTTTAAAAGCTATTTTTTTTGCTTTTTCTTCTGACTTTTCACCAATAGTCATTCCGTATTCACATTCACCATCGCTGACCACGACATAAAAAGCAGAATGTTGATCTTTTGCCTCTTCTTGATATTCCTTATATGGTTCGTCCATTATCCAGCCACATATTTTTTCATTGGCTTGAGATGATGAGTAAGAGAATAGTAAAAAAATGATGAAAGCTATTAGCCTCATAATTGATGAATTTTAATTTCAATAATTTTTATTAAGTATTCAATCAGATCAACTTGTTGATCAGGATTAAATTTATTGATATCTTTTGATCCCATAGCAACAATAAATATATCTTCCTGAAAATTAATTTTTAATAAAATATAGGATTTTATTTGTGGTGATTTGTTAGGAAAAAACAATAACACACCTTTTGGATTTTGATTTAAGTTTGTTATTGCTTTGTCACGAAAATAACTTTTTGCTACGCGTGTATCTATTTTTTGAACCTCATTGATACCAACATTATTATTAGTACTAAAACAGTTAATATATTCACATCCAAGTAAGATTTTAAAATCAGATAAGATAACCTCAAATACTTTTTTTAATGACTTGCAATTTAATATTTTAGTAGAGGATTTTAGAATTCTTTTTTGTGATTGCATATGGCTTTTGCCAGCAAGCAAAATCTGCGTCATCTGATTTTGTAAGTCAATATTTTCTTGATTGATTTTTTTATAGCGATAAACTTGAAGATCAATTACCTTGTCTGATTCCCTATTTTTAGTTGGAAATTGTAATTCTTTAAGAAGATCAGGGTGTTTTAAAAAAAAATTTTTATTTTTTTTAAGAAAATTTTTAACTAGCTCTTCAGGCGAACTGTTATCGTCTTTTCTTTTCATTTATTTTGGGAGGATGGATTGTCCTGTTTTTTTCCAATCATCTAAAAAGGCATTTAATCCCTTTTCAGTTAAAGGGTGATTATATAATTCATGAATAACTTTTGGTGGCAGTGTTGCTACATGTGCTCCAATTACTGCAGCATCAATTATATGCTGTTGTGATCTTACAGATGCAACCAACACTTCTGTATCAAAATCATAGTTCTCATATATATCAACAATATCCTCAATTAAATCCATTCCATTTTCTCCTAGATCGTCCAACCTTCCTACAAAAGGAGAAATAAATGAGGCTCCCGCTTTTGCTGCTAATAAAGCTTGAGCGGCAGTAAAGCACAATGTGACATTAACCAAAATTTCTCTCTCTCGCAGTGTTTTACAAGTCCTTAAACCACTTGGTGTTAGAGGAACCTTAACCGCTACATTTTTGGCAAGAGAAGCTAAGTATTCACCTTCTTGCATCATAGTATCATAATCTGTTGCAGTAACTTCTGCACTAACAGGGCCTGATACAATAGAGCAAATAGCTTTTATAGTTTTAGCCATATCATCACCATTTTTAGCAATAAGAGATGGGTTTGTTGTAACTCCATTAACGAATCCAGTTGGGATAAGCTCTTCTATTTGCTTAATATCTGCTGTATCGACAAAAAATTTCATTGATTGCTGTATATCATATACGTGATATTTAAAAAGTTAAGATTATAAAAATTTATTATTGAATATGTATTATAACATTATTATTGCCAGACCTTTTGATAAAGTCTTTAC
>JBJKYR010000039.1:0-41443 GCA_045560945.1 Alphaproteobacteria bacterium
TTTCTTTAAAGTTCCAAGAATATCATTGATAGGAGTCGCTGCTCCAATGTGTATATTATTATTTCTAACTCTTACGTAGTTTAAGTCTTTGTTTTGGCCAAGATAAAATATTTCGTTTAAGTTCCTTCTTTTTTTAGTAATATCTAATGATATGTCTGTTCCTCCAACTAAAAGTGAAGGGTTCTTACTTTTAAGAAAATCTTTTTTGAAACTTTTTAAGTTTTGATGAATATAAAATTTTGACCCATCATTATATAAGACCACATCTTTTAATTTAATTTTTTTTAATTTTTTAAATACCTTTGATGTATCAGAATCTAAATTTTTATATTTTTTTAAATTTTTTAATGACTCTTTTATTGGTCTATAACCTGTACACCTACATAAATTTCCTGAAAGGTATCTATTTATATTAGAATCTGTAGGTCTAATTTTATTTTTGTGCATTGCGTACATTGACATTATAAAACCAGGAGTACAAAAACCACATTGCGCACCATCATTATCAACCATACTTTGTTGGACAGGATGTAAATATTTTGACTCTATATACTCAACAGTCAATAGTTGTTTTGAATGAAGTGAGTACAATAAAGTTATACAGGTATTAATACTTTTATATTTTAATTTATTATTTTTCATTTCAGCTATCACCGCTGTGCAAGCACCACAATCTCCTGAGGCACAACCTTCTTTTGTGCCTTTTAAGTTTTTATAATTTCTAAGATATTCTAAAACAGTTGTGTTTGTATTTGCATCGTTGATAGTAATGAGTTCGTTATTCAATAAGAATTCAATTGAAGAACTAAGCATTAACTACCTCTATACGTTGTATAGCTCCAAGGTGAGATCAAGAGAGGGACATGATAGTGCTCATTGTTGTCACTTATTCCAAATCTAATTACAACATCATCTAAAAATGGATTATCACTAAGTTTTGTAAATTTTTTAAAATATTCTCCACAGAAAAATTTAATTTCATATTTTCCAGCCTTAAAATTATCATTTTCCAAAATTGGTCCATCGCATCTTCCATCTTCATTTAGTGTAAATTCTTTAATTTTTTTCTTATTTCCTTCCTCAAAAATATAAATACTACCTTTTATTCCAGATCCAGGTTTGCCATTATATGTGTCAAGCACATGAGTAGTTAAATATCCTTTAGACATAATCTGTTTTTGTTTATACAGTATTTGCTTAAATATTAAATTAGCTTTTTAAATGCCTGAAATTAGAAATTTTATTGGATACGGAAACAATCCGCCTCAATTCACATGGGAGAATAATTCTAAATTAGCTATACAATTTGTATTAAATTATGAGGAGGGTGGTGAAAATACTGTTTTAAATGGTGACGAGCATTCTGAAATATTTCTATCGGAAATAATTGGTGCAAAACCAGTTATTGGAGAGCGTCACATGAATATGGAGTCAATCTATGAATATGGTTCTAGAGCAGGTTTTTGGAGAATACATAATGAATTTACTGAGAGAGGATTGCCATTAACTATTTTTGGTGTAGGTCTTGCTCTAGAAAAAAACAATGAAGTATGTGAAGCTATTAAGAAAGCACAATTTGAAGTGGCAAGTCATGGATATCGTTGGATTGATTATCAGCATGTTGATCCAAAAATTGAAGAGCAACATATTATTAAATGCAATGAAACAATAAAAAATATTTTTGGTTATTATCCATCAGGTTGGTATACCGGTCGAACAAGTCCTAATACTCGTGATTTAGTTATAAAAAATACTCAAGTTTTATATGATAGTGATGCTTACAATGATGATTTGCCATATTGGATTGAGCATAAAAATAAAAAACATTTAATAATTCCTTATACTCTAGATAACAATGATATGCGATTTGCGACAGCCCAAGGTTTTAACACTGGAGATGATTTTTATAATTATTTAAAAGACTCATTTGATATTTTGTATAATGAAAGTACATCAACTGGATCATCAAAAATGATGTCAATTGGTTTACATTGTAGACTAATTGGAAGACCAGGAAGATTTCAATCTTTAGTTAAATTTTTAAATTATTTAAATAAATTTAATGATGTTTGGATATGCCAAAGAAAAGATATTGCAGATTTTTGGTATAAAAATTTTAATGATCGTTGAAAATATTAATAAGTTAGAAAATGCAGAGTTTATAAATATTTTTAAAAATATTTTTGAACACTCTGATTTTATTACTCATGAGGTTGAGGGTTTGAGACCTTTTCAAAACAAATTAGATGTGATTAATAGTTTTATTAAAGTTTTTGATGCTCTTGCAATGGACGTAAAAATTAAAATAGTAAAATCTCATCCTGATCTTGGTGATAAAATTAAAATTGTAGAAGGGCTTACAGAATTTTCTAAACAAGAACAATCAGGTGCAGGATTAGCTAACTGCAATGATGAAGAATATAGAAAATTTCATAAACTCAATGATGAATTTAAAGAAAAGTTTGGCATCCCTTTTATTTTTGCTATTAGAGGAAAATCTAAAAGTGATATTTTAAAAGAATTTGAAACCCGATTAAAATCAGATAATATTGAACAAGAACTTGACAAATCTATAAATCAAGTAAAGAAAATTGCTACCTTAAGATTAAATGAAATAATACATGAATAAATTTAAAGTTAAAAATTATATTAATTTAGCTAGCCCCACACTTGGAACTAAAATTTATAGTTATAGTGATCAATTTTTTGGAGCTGCTTCAAGAATGTTAAATGAAAACTCACCTATATTTAAGGAAAATGTTTATGATAAACATGGAAAATGGATGGACGGGTGGGAAACGAGAAGAAAGCGAATAGAAGGTAATGATTTTTGTATTATTAAACTAGGAAAAGCTGGAAAAGTTTCTCTTGTTGAAATTGATACAAGTTTTTTTAATGGTAACCAACCAGAATATGCTTCATTAGATGTTTGTTTTTCTAATAATAATAAATTTAATTGGAAAAATATTTTAAAAAAGAAAAAACTTAAACCGAATGCAATTCATAAATTCAAAATTACAAAATCTTTTCCAATAAATTTTGCTAAATTGAATATTTTTCCTGATGGTGGTATCGCTAGATTAAAATTATTAGGTGATTTAAGTTTAAATCTAAAAAAAACAAATAAAAGTATAGATTTGGGTAGTGTTTTAAATGGTGCAAAAATAGTAGCTTGCAGTGATGAGCATTTTGGAAAAGCTGAAAATATTATAGCACCAGGCAAATCAATTAACATGGGTAATGGTTGGGAAACCAAAAGAAGAAGAGGTAAAGGGTATGACTGGATAATTATAAAATTAGCAAAAACAGGAACAATTGAGAAATTTAATATTCAGACTCATCATTTTAAAGGCAATTATCCAGCTTCGTTTTCTATTCAAGGTTCTAATTTAAAAAATAATATAAGTACGAATACTATTGTCAAATTAAGTACAAAATGGAGTACAGTTATACCAAAGACTTATTTAAAACCACATCATCAACTAATTATTCCAAATAAAAACAATAAACAAAAATTTAATTTTATTAAATTGAATATTTTTCCAGATGGTGGAATATCGCGTTTAAGAATTATGGGAAAGATATAATAATTCTATGAGTCTTAAGATAGAAGAGGTTACAAAAGAAAAGTTTTCAAAATTCGGTGATTTTATTAATCCCTACTCCGTAGAGTCTACAGATATTAATATGAATACTACAAAAAGTTATTTTGATCTTGCTAATATAGAAATTGATGGAGAAGACAAAAGAGTTCGTTTAAATTTATTTGAAGCAAAAAAAAGAATTTTTCCCTTAAAAATTGACATGTTAGAAAATCATCCATTCAGTTCTCAAGTTTTTCTGCCCCTTGGTAATCATCCATTTATTGTTGTTGTTTGTCCTGCAAGTGAAAAACCTAATTTAAATGATCTTAATATATTCAGAGTAAACAGTGGTTTTGGTATAAACTTTAAACCAAGAGTTTGGCATTTTCCATTAATCTCAATTGAAGATGCAAAATTTATAACAATTGATAAAAAAAATGACGAAGGTAATTTAGAAATATATAAATTTGATGAAGATGAGGTTTTTTCTATAGATGTCTGAGAATATTTTAACAATTAAGAATATATCAAAATCTTTTCCTAAAGTAATTGCGAATAATAATGTGTCTTTAAATATTAAAAGAAATACTGTTCATGCACTTTTAGGTGAAAATGGTGCTGGTAAATCTACATTAGTCAAAATTTTATATGGATTATTGAAATCGGATGAAGGGGAAATAATATTTAACAATCACCCTTTAAACGTCAAGTCACCATCTGAGGCTAGAAAAAATAAAATTGGAATGGTTTTTCAGCATTTTTCTTTATTTGACTCACTCACAGTTAGAGAAAATTTAATTTTGGGCATTGATCAAAATATGTCATTTTCTAACTTACAAGATAAAGTAAATGAAATTTCAAATAGATATAAGCTACCCTTAGATCTCGATGCCCCAATAAATACTCTTTCTGCAGGACAAAAACAAAGAGTTGAAATTGTTAGAATTCTTTTACAAGATCCTGAATTATTAATAATGGATGAACCAACATCTGTTTTAACCCCTCAGGAAGTTGAAAGTTTATTTGAAACACTTAATACTCTTCTAAAAGAAGGTAGAACTATTTTATATATTACTCATAAATTAGAAGAAGTTATAAATTTATGTCATGAGGTAACCATTTTAAGAAACGGAGAAGTTATAGAGTCTAGTAAACTCGAAAATGAAACTGCTGAAACTTTGGCAACAAAAATGTTGGGAAAAAAATTAACTGAAATTAAGACTGATTATTCAAAGATTACTCCAAAAATAAATTTATCTTCTAAAAATTTATCAATAGAATTTAATGATCCTTTTCTTGTTGATTTAAAAAATATTTCTTTTGATATTAAAGAAGGAGAAATTTTTGGAATAGCTGGTGTAGCAGGTAATGGACAATCTGAATTAATGAATTTGCTTACAGGAGAGGCTATTGATGGAGTAAGTGGAGAGTTAGATTTCAATAATATTGATATAAAAAACTTTTCTCCAAAAAAGCGAAGAGATATGTCCATAGCATTTGTTCCAGAAAATAGACTCGGTCATAGTGCAGTTCCTGAACTTACATTAAGTGAAAATATTTTATTAAGTCAATTTCCTGATAGTGATTTTCAAAATAATGGAATGATCAGTTTTAAAAATATTGAAGTTCAAGCAAAAAAAGTAATTGAAAAGTTTAATGTAGTTACACCTGGCCCTGAAGCAAAGGCCTCAAGTTTATCTGGTGGTAATTTGCAAAAATTTGTTATTGGTAGAGAAATATTATCCAAACCTAAACTCTTGATTATTTCACACCCAACATGGGGAATAGATGCGGGAGCAGAACATGCTATCAGACAATCTTTAATTGAATTAGCTAAAAACGGAACTTCAATTATTGTAATTTCACAAGACTTAGACGAACTTATTGAAATTACTCATCGTTTATCAGTTATATTTAATGGCAAATTATCTAAAAGTTATGACACAAGAGAAATTTCGATTTCTAAAATTGGGTTATTGATGGGAGGACAGCAAGATGATTAATATACTTCCTGAATTTAAAGCGCGTGGCAATCCCTCTACCTTGATGAATTTTCTTGTTCCTATTATCGCTGTTATTTTAACTATTTTTACAGGTTCAGTAATCTTTGTATTGATGGGTTTTAAACCAACTTTTGCTTTATATACTTTTTTTATTTCTCCAATTTCTAATTCATACGGAATTTCAGAACTTTTAGTAAAAGCAACTCCTTTAGCTTTAATAGCTGTAGGATTAGCATTTTGTTTTAAAAATAATCTCTACAATATTGGTGCTGAGGGACAATTAACAATGGGTGCAGTTTTTGGAGGAGGAATAGGAATATTTTTTCATGATACATCTGGCGTTTGGGTTCTGCCCTTGATGATAGTTGGTGGAGCTATTGGAGGAGCTCTTTGGGGTATGATACCAGCAATACTAAAAGTAAAATTTAACACAAATGAAATTTTAACTAGTTTAATGCTAGTCTATATTGCATTATTAATTTTAGATTATCTTGTTGTTGGACCTTGGAAAGATCCTTACGGTTATAGTTTTCCTAAAACAAGATCCTTTGGTGAATCAGGAAGAATGCCATTACTCTTTCAAGGTTTAAGAGTTCATTTTGGTATAATAATTGCTCTTGCTGCAGTTTTTGCCTCTTGGTTTATTTTTTCAAAAACTATGCTAGGTTATCAACTTAAAGTTACAGGTTTTAGTCCGACAGCTTCAAAGTATGCAGGTTTTAACCAAAATAATTTAATTTATATTGCTTTTATATTTTCAGGGGCTTTTGCTGGTATTGCAGGTTTAGGAGAAGTTTCAGGTCCAATTGGTTTATTGTATAGAGATATATCTCCTAATTATGGTTTCACAGCAATTATAGTGGCCTTTCTTGGCAGGCTTAATCCAATTGGAATAATATTTGCATCTCTTGTAATAGCTTTAACATACCTAGGCGCTGAAGATGCACAATTATTTATGCAAATCCCTGCAGCTGTAGGATTTGTCTTTCAGGGTTTGGTTTTATTTTTTTTATTGGGAACTGAACTATTAGTAAACTATAAGATCTCTTTCAGGTCAAAACTATGAATATAGATATTTTATTTGGTGTTATTCAAATTATTTTAATTGCTACTACCCCTTTAGTATTTGCAGCAATAGGGGAGTTAGTAACAGAAAAAACTGGAGTTTTAAATCTTGGTGTTGAAGGCATGATGTTAGTCGGAGCTGTATCTGCCTTTGTAACTCTTGTTATTACTGGTAGTTATATTTTAGCTTTTTTAGTCTCTATTTTATCGGGAATACTTATGTCAGGACTTTTTGCATATCTTGTTTTAATTTTAATGTCCAATCAAGTAGCAACAGGATTAGCTCTGACTATTTTTGGCATAGGTTTAAGCTCAATGATTGGTAAAAAATATATAGGAACACCTATCACAGGACTGAATCCATATTTTTTTGTTATTCTATCATTTGTTATAGTTTTTCTTGTAAGTTATTTTTTTTACAAAACTAAATTAGGTTTGATTTTTAGAGCTGTAGGAGAGTCACATGACTCATCTCATGCACTTGGATATAGCGTTATCAGAATTAGATTACTTGGTATTTTATTTGGTGGAAGCATGTGCGCTTTAGCAGGTTCATATATGTCCATATGTTATGCTCCAATGTGGCAGGAAAATATGACTGCAGGAAGAGGTTGGATTGCTCTGGCTTTAGTTGTATTTGCAACTTGGAAACCTGGAAGAATTTTGATTGGAGCCTATATTTTTGGTGGAGTTTCAATTTTACAAATGAATCTACAAGCCTGGGGTTTAAACTTTCCTGGTCAGTTCTTCAATATGGCTCCATATTTAGCGACTATGATAGTTTTGATTATAATTTCAAGTAATCGTTTAAGAATAAAATTAAGTGCCCCAGCGTCCCTTACAATACCTTTTTTCAAGGGTAGATAGATATCCACTTTTTTTTTAATATTTGTATTAAGAATCGTTGAGTGATCTTTAAGAAAGATATTGAATAAACAATTATTTTTAGCAGGTGAGGTTAAAATGATTAGACTAATAACATTAATTATTTCTATTTTAGGTGTTTCTATTGGATCAGCCAATGCAGACCCTAAAAAAGTTGGCTTTATTTATATAGGCCCTCCAGGTGATCATGGCTGGACATACATGCATGATGTAGGAAGACAATACATGGAAAGTCAGCTTGGTGATGCTGTTACTTCTACATATATTGAAAATGTTCCAGAAAATGCTGATGCTGTAAGAGCAATTCGTAAATTAGCTGCTTCTGGTCATGACTTAATCTTTACAACTTCTTTTAACTATATGGATCAAACATTAGAAGTTGCAAATGAATTTCCTGATGTAAAATTTGAGCATGCAACTGGATACAAAAGAGCACCTAATGTGTCTACTTATTCCGCAAGATTTTATGAAGGTAGAACAATTTCTGGGCATATTGCTGGACATTTAACTAAAACAAATACTATTGGTTATATTGCATCATTTCCAATTCCTGAAGTTGTTAGAGGTATAAACGCTTTCTATTTAGCAGCTTCTAAGGTTAACCCAGATATTAAAATTAAAATTATTTGGGCATTCACTTGGTATGATCCAGGTAAAGAAGCTGATGCTGCAAATACTTTAATTAATCAAGGCGCAGATATTTTAGTACAACACACTGATACTTATGCACCTTGTCAAGCAGCTGAAAAAGCAGGTGTTCTTGCTTTTGGTCAAGCTTCAAATCAAGAAGAATTTTGTCCTAACGCGCATTTAACTGCAATTGAAGACATTTGGGGACCATACTATGCTCAAAGAGCTCAAGCTGTAGTTGATGGAACTTGGGCTGAGAAAGATACTTGGGATGGAATGGCTGAAGGAATGGTTGTGATGTCTCCATATAATGCTAAGCTTATGCCAACAGACTTAATTCAAGAGGCTGTAGCTATGGAAGTTGCAATTAAAGATGGAACTCTTCATCCTTTTACTGGACCAATTTATGATCAATCAGGTGAACTAAGAGTCGCTGATGGAGAAGTTGCTGATGATTTTATGATGGCAACAATGGATTGGTATGTTCAAGGTATTGACGGCGAACTTCCACAATAATTATAATTTAAAAAATACAACCTCTCTTTAAAATCTATAAAGAGAGGTTATTTTATAAAAAAGGAATTCTATGGCGGATATACATATTTCATGGGAAGAATATAATAAAAAAATAGAGCAACTTGCTGCCCAGGTTCACAAAGATGGATGGGAATTTAATCAAGTTGTATGTATTGCAAAAGGTGGAATGAGAGTAGGAGACATAATGGCAAGAATTTTTGATGTCCCCCTCGCCGTTCTTTCAGTAGAATCCTACAGAGGAGATGGTGTAAAAAATAAAAGAGGCTCAATAACCTTTTCAAGAGATTTAGCTAAAACTAGTCCCAATATTGGCTCTAAAGTATTGATAGTGGATGATTTAGCTGATTCAGGAATTACTTTAAAGAAGAGTATTGATTGGATGGAACATTTTTATGGGTTTTATCTTGATGAACCTATTAGAACTGGTGTGCTTTTTTATAAATCAGTATCTAGTTTTAAACCTAATTACTATATAGATTATTTAGAAGACTCTCCTTGGATTCATATGCCATATGAAAAATATGAAAGTATGAAGCCTGAAGAAATTTCCTAAAAAATCGTTATTATTTTGTTTAATGCTTTTTTCTTTTCTGCAAATACAGGTATCTGACAGTTATCTTTGGGTTTCCCAACTACTAACAAAACAAATGGTTTTTCATTATTAGGTCTTTTAAGTATTTTATTTAAAAAATTCATTGGACTTGGTGTATGTGTTAACATTGATAATCCTGAAAAGTGCAAACAGGAAATTAATATACCAGTAGCAATCCCTACAGATTCCCTAACATAATAGTTTTTAATTTTCTTTTTATTTTTCAATGAATATTTTTTTTCAAAAATTGCTATTAAGTATGGAGCTTCTTCAAGAAATAATTTATTTTTATCTGTTCCCAGCGGTTTTAGTGCTTCCAACCATTCTTTTGGTGCTTTGTTATCATAAAAATCAGCTTCTTCAATCTCAGCTGCAAATCTTATTTTTTTCTTTATTGATTTATTTTTAATTATTACAAAATGCCATGGTTGAAGATTTGCACCATTAGGTGCAGTACCAGCTGCTAATACTGCGTTTTTTATAATATCAAAATTTATGTTTTCTTTTTTGAAATCACGTACACTTCTTCTTTTTTTTATCAAATTATAGAAATTTTTTGAATTTAATTTCATTTCTTTGATTGTTTGATTTGAAAAATCTAATTTTTTAGTTATGAAATCCATATTAATGCATTGGCTAATAATTATTTTAGGTACATTTATACTTTCTATATCTCTTAGTAACCCTTTTTATAAATTACTAATTGAAAAAAGATTAAAATTAAAAACTTTTCTGAAAATTATTTTAAGAATATTATTGTCTATTTTAGGTATAACTGTAATTTTTCTTGGCTTGTATTTAGAGAGTCTTTAGCTAGTATCTTCTTATATTTCTATCAATTAGGGCTGCCCATGCGTCAATTCCGCCTAAAACATTGACACAATTCATAAATCCTTTTGATTTAAGCCACTTACATACGGCCTGACTTCTTGTTCCTGTATGACACATAACAAATATATTTTTATCACTATCTAGCTCAGTATATCTGTTAGCAATTTGAGATAATTTGATGTGAATTGTGCCTTTTATATGGGCATGATCTCTTTCTGTATCTTCTCTTACATCCAATATCTGTATCTTTTTATTTTCTTCCCTCAATTCATTAAGCTTATTAACAGTAATTTCGGTACTTTTATATAAATCCATTTTAGTTATAATATATACATACACCTTAAATTTCTAGTATTTTTATTTATTAATCAAAATATAATTTGTTTAATCAATAAAAATAAGTATAAAGATTTTTTTCAAGGAAATTTAAATATGTCAAAAAAAATTACATTTTCTGCTTTTGGTAGAGATTCTTACTATCATAGAGAATGGTTTAAAAAAAATGGTTTCAAGTTTGATAGAAGTTCAAGAAAGTGGGTTGTAGAAAATTTACCAATTGATTATGCGGAAGATTTTGCTAGTTATTGCAGAAAGTACGGCCTTACTTTTGAAAGATCTGATAGAGTAATAACTGCTTTTGATTATGCTGATTATTTATGGGATGGTCAAAGAGATGAATATATGAAAACAATAGAGACTGTAGAAATACCAACTCCAAAAAACAAGATCTAGTTTCTGCTTACACTAAAGCCTATAAATAATATTTTTTTACTCTTTATTCTATCTGCAATTTGGGGGTCAGCCTTTATCGCAATTAAAGTCAGTCTTGAAAATTTTGCGCCAGTAAGTGTTGCATCTTACAGGCTTATAGTAGCATCTATTTTTCTATTAATTTTTTATATAATTGGTAAGTATAAAACATTACTCTCAAAAAAAGACTTACTAATGTTAATTTTTGTTGGAGTTGTAGGCAATTTTCTTCCATTTTATCTCATTAGTTGGTCAGAACAATTTATTCAATCATCAACTGCAGGAATACTAATGGGTATAGGACCAATATTAACTCTAGTATTATCACATTTTTTTACTAGAGATGATAAAATTAACTCTGTTAAATTCATATCAATAATTATTGGCTTTATTGGAGTTTTGTTTATTTTTGAAATTGATTCTTTATTTGCTATTCAATCATCAAATTCACTTCAATTATTATCAAAATTTTTAATTATATTAGCTGCATTAGGATATATGATATCGAATATTGTAGCTTATAATACTTTAAAACATATTGATTCCTTTTCAATAACTTTTTTTGCAACAATTTTTGGAGCCCTAATATCAATTCCGTTTTTAATTTTTAGTGAAATCAGTCAACCTTCATATTTTAGTGTTAAATCTATTTTACCATTGCTTTATTTAGGTATTTTCCCTACTGCTCTTGCTTTTCAACTTAGATATCATATTACAAAAACATCTGGCCCAGTTTTTTTATCATATGTTGCGTATTTAATACCTATTTTTGCTCTAATATGGGGATTTATATTATTATCAGAAAAAATTTATTTATCTTCAATACTTGGAATTACTCTAATTTTAATAGGAGTTTATATAGGTCGTAAAAATCAATGAGAAAAATAGCTGTAAAATGCGTAAACCACCATTAATAATCCTACAATAAGAGTTACATTTCCAGCATTAAAAAATTTCATATTATTATTCTTTCTAATATATTTTAATTATTAACTTTTCTATTGATTTTTTAGTAATTTTTCTTCAAAATGATTACTATTATGACAGACTCTATAAAATACATACTTGAAGAATCAAAAGCTCCTAAAACTTGGTATAATATTAATTCTGATTTACCAAGTCCACCACCACCACCATTACATCCTGGCACAAAACAACCAGCGGGACCAGATGATTTTGCTCCATTATTCCCCATGGGATTAATAATGCAAGAGGTTTCAACAGAACGTGAAATTGAAATACCAGAGCCAGTAAGAGAAATTTATAAGCAATGGAGACCATCCCCTTTATATAGAGCTCGAAGATTAGAAAAATACTTAGATACACCTGCAAAAATTTATTACAAGTATGAAGGTGTAAGTCCAACAGGTAGCCACAAACCAAATACGGCCGTTCCCCAAGCCTTTTTTAATAAGGAAGAGGGTGTAAAAAAAATATTTACAGAAACTGGTGCTGGCCAATGGGGAAGTTCCTTAGCTTTTGCTGGTCAAATGTTTGGAATAGATATTGAAGTTTTTATGGTTAAGGTTAGCTTTGATCAAAAACCATATAGAAAACTAATGATGCAGTCATTTGGAGGAACTTGTCATCCTAGCCCATCAGACATCACAGATTTTGGAAAAAAACTTTTATCAGAAGATCCAAATAATCCAGGTAGTTTAGGTATAGCAATATCAGAAGCTATAGAAGCTGTAGTTAAAAGTGAAGGTAAAGCAAAATATGCACTTGGCAGTGTATTAGGTCATGTACTAATGCACCAAACCATTAATGGCAATGAAGCTATTCTTCAAATGGAGCAAGCTGGTGATTACCCAGATATTATTGTTGGATGTACAGGAGGAGGAAGTAATCTTGCTGGATTAATGTTTCCTTTTCTTGGTCAACAATTAAGAGGCGGTCAAAAGATTGATATTATAGGCTGTGAACCTCTTTCATGCCCTTCTTTTACTAAAGGAAAATATGCCTATGATCATGGTGATATGGCAAGAATGACGCCATTAATTAAAATGCATACGTTGGGCTCAGATTTCCTACCACCTGCTAACCATTCTGGAGGATTAAGGTACCACGGTATGTCTTATCATCTGAGTCATTTGTATGATCTTGGATTGATGAGAGCAAAAGCTTATGGACAAAAGGATTGTTTTGAGGCTGGAGTTATATTTGGAAAACAGGAGGGCATTATTCCTGCTCCTGAGGGTAATCATGCTGTTAAAGGTGCTATAGATGCAGCTCTTGAATGCAAAGAAAAAGGTGAGTCAAAAACTATATTGTTTAACTTATGTGGCCATGGGCATTTTGATATGACTGCATATGATGATTATTTTAGTGGCAAATTAGCTGATGACTTCTATGATGAAGCTTCAGCAAATGAATCATTATCTCATTTACCTGAAATTGAATAAATTGTTTTAATATTAGAAATTTTTGTTTTTTTTTAACACAAAATAAAATATTGACTAGAATACAAAGGGAGAGATTAATTTAATTAACGCCGAAGGAGCAACGTCCCGGAAACTCTCAGGCAAAAGGACTTTTGTAATTAATATCTGAAGATCAAACATGGTCAACAGAAGGGTTTGAAAGATCATTAATGGTAGATATTTGGCCTTTCTTTGGAACTAGACCCTATAATCAAGATGCTAAAACTTTAATTGCTCCATCTACTGATCATTTAAGTATAGAAAATATTGAGATATTTAGAAAAAACAATTATTGGAATTATCTCAAAATCTTAAATCCTGTTGGACAGCTGAAAGAAAAAGATTCATTATTAGAGGCAAAATCTCATTTTAATGAAATGAAAAATAATAATGTAATAAAAAAAGATTCATTATTACATTTTTATATTTATCAAATAGAACTAGATGGTCATGTTCAGTTAGGTTTTTTAAGTTTAGCTTCTATAAAAGATTTTGAAAAAAAAATTATTAAACCTCACGAAAAAATTTATGAAAGTAGGAAAATTGAAAGAGCAGATCAAATGATGAATTTAAGTACGCAAATAGGACCTATATATGTTTCATATCCTCAAGAAAGCAATATACACGATCTACTTTCATCCCAGATATTAAAATCTCCATCATATGATTTTGAGAGTTTTGATCATTCTATCCATAGATTATGGTGTGTAAATAATATTAAATTTATTGAAGAACTAAAAAGTTTAATGAAAAATGTTAATGCAATTTATATTGCTGACGGTCATCATAGAATGGGTGCCATGGAATATATTAATAAAAAGGACCCATCTAATGAAAAATTTATGATAGCTGCTTTTCCATCAAATGAGTCAAAAATTTTTGATTATAATAGAGTAATAAAAGATCTGAATGGTCTTTCAAAAGATGAATTCATTGAAACTTTATCAAATAATTTTAGAGTGGAGAAAAAAAACTATCCATACAAACCAACTAAAAAAAATATATTTGGTATGTATCATGAAAATCAATGGTATGCCCTCGAATTTATTGGATCTATTGAGAGTTCAAATTTTGTTGATACTTTGGATATTAATATATTAAATAATTTTTGTTTAACAAAAATACTAAACATAAAAGATGTTAATAGCGATGAAAGAATTAGATTTATTGCTGGTTGTCATGGTCTTAGCGCTTTAGAAAAAAAAGTTAGTGAAAATCGTGATAGTGTAGCTTTTTCTATCTTTCCATCTGAAATAACAGATGTTATTAGAGTTGCTGATAACAATTTAACTATGCCTCCTAAATCAACATGGTTTGATCCGAAACCTCTTGATGGATTGGTAGTATATGAATTTTAAATAATTTTGGAAAAGCCTGATAAAAAACCTAATAATCCAAATTTTTCTAGTGGTCCTTGCGCAAAAAGACCTGGATGGAGAATTGAAAACTTAATTAACGCTAATACTGGTAGATCTCATAGATCAGGTGAGGCGAAATTAAAACTTAAACTTGTTATTGATAAATCTAAAAAGTTATTAAATCTTCCAGATGATTATGTTGTTGGTATTATGCCAGGCTCAGATACTGGAGCTTTAGAAGCTTCAATCTGGTCTCTATTAGGTGAAAGAGGTGTAGATATTCTTGCATGGGAAAATTTTGGTAAAGACTGGATACAAGATGTTGTAAAACAACTTCAAATATCAAATTTAAACGTTCATGATGTTGATTATGGACAATTTCCTGATGTAACAAAAGTTAATTTCCAAAATGACGTAATTTTTACTTGGAATGGAACCACTTCAGGAATTAAAGTTCCTAATGCAGATTGGATACCTGATAATAGAGAAGGGTTGACCATTTGTGATGCTACTTCAGCAATTTTTGCTATGCCTATTGATTATAAAAAATGTGATGTTCTTACTTGGTCCTGGCAGAAAGTCCTTGGTGGTGAGGCCGCACACGGGATGATAGCAATGTCACCTAGAGCTCTAAATAGATTAGAAAATTTCAAACCTTCATGGCCGATACCTAAAGTTTTTAGAATCGCAAATAATAATAAAATTATCAAAGGTATTTTTGAAGGGAGTACAATTAACACACCTTCTATGATTTGTGTTGAAGATGCTTTAGATGGACTTAATTGGGCAGAAAAAAATGGTGGTTTAAATTTTTTACTAGAGACATCAATCAATTCATTTAATTTAATATACGAATGGATTCAAAATAATGACTGGGTAACTTTTTTGTCTGAAACCAAAAATAAAGAATATTTATCAAATACTGGGATTACATTTAAAATTTGTGAAAACTGGTATTTATCTAAAAGTGAAGAAGATCAAAGATCAATTGTAAAAAAAATTTGTAAATTATTATCTGACGAAAATGTTGCTTTTGATATTAATGGTTATGCAAAAGCCCCTCCATCTTTTAGAGTATGGGCTGGTGGAACCGTTGAACCAAATAATATTAAGCTCTTATTACCTTGGTTAAATTGGGCATATTTTGTTATGAAAGAAGCTTATGCCTAAGGTACTAATATCTGATGCAATGGACAATGTTGCTGAAAAAATTCTTACATCAAATAATATTGAAGTTGATGTGATTACTGACTTTACATCTGAAGAGCTTATTAAAAATATTCAAAATTACGATGGATTAATTGTTCGATCTGCAACAAAAGTAACAAAAGAGATAATATATAATGCCAAAAATTTAAAAATTATTGGTAGAGCAGGTGCTGGTGTAGATAATATTGACTTAAACTCAGCTAAAGCAAAAAATATTATTGTAATGAATACACCTGGCGGTAATACAAATGCGACAGCAGAACACACTTTAGCTCTACTTTTATCTTTATCTAGAAAAATTTCTAAAGCTGATTTAACTACACACAAAGGAGAGTGGGCTAAGAAAAAGTTAAAGGGTAACGAAATAAGAGGAAAAAAAATAGGAATTATTGGCTTTGGTAATGTTGGTAAAAGATTTGCTGAGATGTGTAATTTATTGGGACTTAAAATTATGATTTTTTCAAAAACATTTGATCAAGTTAAGGAACAATTTCCTGAATATGTGTCATGTGATCTTAGTAAAATTTTAAAAGAATCAGATATAGTTAGTTTTCACTGTAAACCTAATGCTGATGGTTCTTCAATAATAAATGCTAAGGAAATTAGTATAATGAAAAATAATGTTTTAATTATTAACACAGCAAGAGGTAATCTTGTTTCTGAAATAGATTTGTGTGATGCAATTAAAAAAAATAATATTGGTGGAGTTGCATTAGATGTTTTTTCAGAAGAGCCTGCTAATAATAATATACTTTTTGGTTTAGAAAATGTATTGCTGACCCCTCATATAGCAGCATCAACTGTTGAAGCTCAAATTATTGTGGCTGAAATGATTGCAAATCAGTTTGTTGATTATTTTTTAGATAATAAAATTAATAATTCTGTTATTTAATAAAAAGTTCAGTGAGACTTTCCATATAGTTTGAAGGATTAGACAATACATTGCCATCTAATATGTTTGCTTGATCTAATATAATCTGTGAAATTTTTTTATGATCAAAATTGCTTAAATTTTGAGATATTTTTACAATCATTGGATGTTTGGCATTGATTTCTAAAATTTTTTTTGAATCAGGGGTTTTTTGATTGTGCATTTTCATCAATTTTTCCATATTGATATCCATACCTGACTCTTCAGCAACCAATAATACTGGACTTTTAGTTAATCTACTTGAGATAATGACATCTGATATTTTATCTTTAAGCTCTTCCTTTAATAGTATTGATAAATCATTGATTTTACTATCTATTTTTTTATCAGACTCTTTATCATTATTTTTTTTCTCTCCAACTTTAGTTAAGTCAACTTTTCCTTTAGAGATAGATTTAAATTCATAATCCTTGTATTTACCAATATTTTGAAGCCAAAATTCGTCTACTGCGTCAATCATAAATAAAACAGGCACTTTTTTATCTGTAAATGCCTCTAATTGTGGTGAATTTTTAATATGATCTTTGTCTGTATTTGCAAAATAATAAATATCTTTCTGGTCTTTAACCATTTTTTCTACATATTTATCTAATGATATGAACTCACTGTTTATTGAGTTTTCAAATCTTAATAAATTTAATATTTTTTCATGATGATCATTAAACTCATAAAGACCCTCTTTTATGACAGCTCCAAAATTTTTCCAAAAATCTAGAAATTTATCATTATCTTTTTTTGCTAAAGCACCTATTTCATTTAATACTTTATTAGTTATTCCTTTTTTAATTTTTTCAATTACCGGATTATTTTGCAACATTTCTCTACTAATATTTAGAGAAATATCTTGTGAATCAACAACTCCAGGAACAAATCGTAGCCAATTAGGCATGATTTCGTCACACTCATCTGAGATAAAAACTTTTTGAACATATAATTTGATTTTATTTTTTCTTTCTGAATTAAATAAATCCATAGGCTGATTTGTCGGAATATATAAAAGTGCTTTATAATTTATGACGCCTTCAGCATTATAATGAATGGTTTTAAGAGGCTCATCGAAGTTAAATGATATGTTATTATAGAATTGTTTATAATCTTCATCCTTTATATCTTTTTTATCTTTAAGCCAAAGAGGGTCACCTTCATTAATTTTTTCTTCTTTTTCTTTAGAATTATCAAGATCATCTAAAATAATTGGAAAAGGAATATAGTTTGAATATTTTGTAATTATTGATCTTAATCTAAAAGAATCTAAAAATTCATCAGCATCCTTTTTTAATAATAGTTTTATTTTAGTTCCACGATTTTCATTTTCAATTTTTTCTATTGAATAATTTTCTTTACCATTTGACTTCCACAAATAACTATCTTTTTCTTCTGCTCCTTTTGAAATAACTTCTACAGTATCTGCAATCATATAAGATGAATAAAAGCCAACACCAAATTGACCAATTGCCGAAACATCAGTTTCTTTTTTATTTTTCATGGCTTTCATAAATTTAGAAGTTCCTGATCTTGCAATTGTACCTAGATTATCAATTAATTCTTGTTCCGACATGCCTATGCCGTTATCCTGAATTTCTATAAATTTTTTCTTTTTTGAAACACGAACATTAATTTTTAGATCTTTTTCACCACCTAAAATATTTTTTTTTGATAAAGATTGATATCTTAATTTCTCACATGCATCAGCAGAATTAGAAATTAACTCTCTTAAAAAAATTTCCCTTTCACTATAAAGAGAATTAGCTACTAAATCTAAAAGCTTACTGACTTCTGCTTGAAAACTGTGATTTTTTGCCATTTTTTCTGTCATTTAAAATGATTTAAGCACTCATAATTATTATTCAATAGGTTTCAATAAATTTTTGCCATAATTAACGTTAATAAGCATAAATTATGTTATTAAACAGATTTATGTCATTTGATAATTTTCTTAAATTTTTATGTATTTTATTTATATTTATCGTAGCCTGTACTTCAAATCAGCAGATCAATACTGCAGACTCATGTATAATTTTTGATCAAAAGAAAAATTGGTACAAGTCTACCAAAAAATCTTATGACAATTGGAACACGCCCATTGCTTTACAACTAGCAATAATCAATCAAGAATCATCATTCAGGCAATTTGCAAAACCTGAGAGAAAAAAAATATTTGGTATTATTCCTACATCAAGACCTTCTACAGCTTTTGGATATGCTCAGGTAACAAACCCTACATGGGATTGGTATAAAACAAAAACTGGGAATAAAAATGCCTCTAGAGCAAATTTTGCAGATGTTACAGATTTTATAGGATGGTACACAACACAAAGTGAAAAGTTGGTAGGTATATCTAAAAATGATTTTTATAATCAGTATTTAGCTTATCATGAAGGTCAAGGTGGTTGGAAAAAAGAAACATACTTAAATAAAAAATGGTTAATTGAAGTTGCTAAAACTGTTGAAAGAAATGCAAAAATGTATAACAATCAATTAAAAGAGTGTGAAGGAAAATTAAATAAGAAAGGTTTTTTTGGAATTTTCTAATGGTTGTTTCAAATAGCATTAATCAAATGTATGAAGAAATGAAGACTTGGAGACAAGATCTTCATCGCATCCCAGAAATTGGTTTGGAAGAATATCAAACATCTAAATATATAAAATCTAAACTATCTGAATTTAATATAGACTTTAAAGATGGTTATGCAAATACTGGTATCGTTGCTCATATAAAAGGCTCAAAAGGCAATAGTGATAAATCAATTGGTCTCAGAGCTGATTTTGATGCTTTACCAATGCCTGAAAAAAATAATTTTGATCATAAATCTACAAATGAGGGAATGATGCACGCTTGTGGACACGATGGTCATACATCTATGCTTTTAGGAGCAGCTAAATATTTAAGTGAAAACAATGACTTTGATGGAAATGTGTATTTCATTTTTCAACCAGGTGAAGAAGGTTTTGCCGGTGGTCAAAAAATGATTCAAGATGGAATGTTTGATGATTTTAAAATTGATGAAGTGTATGCTTTACATAATTGGCCTGAATTACCTATTGGCACAATTGGTGTAAATAATGGACCTATGATGGCAGCAGTTGATGAATTTGATATTATTGTAAATGGAAAAGGAGGACATGCAGCAATTCCTCAGCTTGCTATAGACCCTGTAGTTATAGCATCACAAATTGTCTTATCTATTCAAACAATTATTAGCAGATCTACTGATCCTGTTGATAAAGCTTTAATTAGTATTACCAAAATTAATGGTGGTACAGCTTATAATGTTATCGATGATAGTGTAAAATTGGGTGGCACTATTAGAACTTTTAAACCTGAAACCAGATCTTTTTTTGAAAAAAAAATAAATGAAATTGCCTCAGGTATAGCTAAGGCAAATGGAGCTGAAGCCAAAATTGAATTTCATTTAACTAATAAATATCCCCCAACTATAAACTCAAAAAAAGAAAGTGAGTTTGCAGCTAATGTAGCAAAAAAAATATTTGGTGACGCAAAAGTAAACACTGAAATTGATCCTTCTATGGGAGGTGAAGATTTCTCCTATTTACTAGAAAAAAAACCAGGTTCTTACCTTTATATTGGTCAAGGTGATGAAAATCATAAAGCTCATCTTCATACAACTAAATATGATTTTAATGATAATTTATTACCAATAGGAGTTAATTATTGGGTTGAGCTTGTAAAAGAATACTTTTCAAAATAAATCCAAGCTAAATGATAAATCTTATTGCTATTTTTACGATAGTAAAATTTCGCATTAAAGAATTTACAAACGAATATCATTATTCAATATTAGCACCACTTACATCTAATTTACTTTTTGTTATTATTTTTTCTACAATTGATAGATTTTATTCTTTATCAAATGACAATATATCATTTATTGAATTTTTAATACCTGGTTTAATCATTATGGTTGTAGCTCAGGAAAGTTTTGATAATCCATCTGTATCGATGATAAACAGTAAACAGATTGGCTCATTTGATGATTTTCTCGTAGCTCCTCTTTCTCGTGTAGAAATATTTGTGGCATATTTAATTTCTCAAATTTTTATTGGATTATTTATTGCCATTATAAATTTTTTAATTTTATCATATTTTATTTCATATAATTATTTTTCAATTTTTAATTTCATTTATTATCTTTTATTAGTAATAATTTTTTTTACATCTATCGGCTCATTAGTGGGATTTTTAGCATATAGATGGGATACCCAAAGTACTGTTTCTAATTTTTTTATAAGTCCTATAAACTTTCTATCTGGAACTTTTTTTTCTATTAACGCTTTACCTGACGATATTAAATATATTCTTTTATATAACCCTTATTATTATGTGATAACTTATTTTAGAAATTCATTTTATATTAAATCTGAAGTAAATTTATATACTAATATACTAGTTTTTATTTTTGTTTTTAGCACTTTTTTATTTACAGCATATGTATTTTACAGAGGGTATAGAGTTGTTAAATAATAGATAACTAATTTTTTTTCACCTTTTGCCAAATTTTATTGTATTCATTAATTGTTATTTTATTTAAATTAAAATTTTCTTTTTTTGTATATTCTTCAAGTCTTTTCCATCTTGTTTTAAATTTTTTATTTGATTTTTTTAAAATAGTCTCTGGGTCTAATTTTAATTTTCTTGAAACATCTAAGGTTGCAAAAATCAAATCCCCTAATTCTTCTTCTATTCTTTTTTTATTATTATTTTTAATTTCAGTTTTTAATTCATCAATTTCTTCATAAACTTTATTTAAAGCCTCTTTATTGTTTTTGTATTCAAATCCTACAGATGCAACTTTTTTTTGAATTTTATTTGCTTCTTGAAGTGCCGGCAAGGTTGATGGTATACTATCAAGAATAGTCAAATCTTCTTTATTTTTTGAATTTTCCCACCATAATTTAAATTCTTTCATATTTTTAAATTTTTTATTTTTAAATACATGGGGATGTCGTGCAATCATTTTTGATGTTATTGTTTTAACAACATCATTGAAGTTAAATTTCTTCTTTTCAGACGCTATTTGAGAGATATAAATAACTTGAAATAGTAAATCCCCAAGTTCTTCCTTTAATTTATCGAAGTTTTTGTTATATACCTGTTCTGCTACTTCATAAACTTCCTCAATCGTATGAGGAATTATTGTATCTATTGTCTGTTTTTTATCCCAAGGGCAACCTTTCTGAGGATCCCTGAGCCTTTTCATTACATTAAGTAATTTTTGAATTTCTGTTTTTTCCATAAAAAAAGCCCCCTTATAAAAGAGGGCTGATTATTTTATATTTAATAAATTATCTTCTAGCTAACCAGTATAAAATACCAAGTACGATAATTCCAGTTAAACCATTTCCTCCAAGAGAAGAAACTAGACTTGAAATATTATCTACTACAGCAGTACCTATAAATGGAACTGCAGGGCCAAAAATGATGCCTAGAACTACACTTAGTGGAATTATCACTAGTGCAACGTCCATTACACCTCTTAGAAAACTTTTAGCTGAATCCATCATTGCTTAACTCCTTTTTTTAAAGAAATTCTATCTACTACGATTATATAGCCAAATTATTACAGCTATTGAGATTAACCCAACTAACCCTTGGCTACCTAATTGAGCAGATAGTGCCGTGATGTTTCCTAGGATTGAAACACCTAAAAAAGGAACCCCAGCCCCAAAGATAATTTCGAGAACTACAGCTGCTGCAATTACCATCAAACCTAATTCAGCTATTTGCCTCAACCAATTCTTTACAGTATCAAACATACCCATAATTAACTCCTCGAACTTTTAGTTCATCACGTTACTTAAGCTTGTCTTAAGTTGGGTTCCCATTATATTTTTTAAGTTCATCATTAATCATATAATTTTTTTATTTATTAACTAATTGAAAAATAAAGAATATTTTTTGTTAAATTTCAATTTTTTTTTATGAATCGTAAAAAATCCTTATAATAGTTTATAAGTAATTGATATATATATATTATTCCTTAAAAATACTATTAAATTTAATTAATATATATACTAAATACAAGCTAACAAAAATGGCAGAATATATGGTTAAATCTATAATTAAAGTTTTTTGAGCTGAAAATTCGTTGAAAAACCTAGAAAAAATTAGACCTAAAGTTTGTAAACCTGATGTTATAGTAATGACCGCAAATAAATCATAATTTTTTTTTGGAGATTTATATACAAGAATTAAACCAATAAATAAAACTCCTGAAATTGCAGCACCAATATTTCTTAGCCAAGCTATATTTGTTTTATCTGCTCTAGTGATTTCTGCAAAAAAATTTGGTGTTAAAAAAAACACCAATCCATATAATAAAGAAAAAATAGATATAGCAATTAGGCTTTTCCTTATCATTATTAAATTCTAGCTTAATTTATTTAAATATCTATAGCTTTATTAAAATAGTATAATATTTTAATTTATATAAATATGCAAAAATGTTCAAATTTATAATAGTTATCTTAGTAATAGTAGTCATTTTAATGATTCTAAGATCGAGATCTTCACAAACGAAGAATATAAGCTCAAAAAACTACAGATTAATAATAATTTCTATTTTGGTTTTAGGGTTATTAATTTTAATAGCAACTTCAGGTAGATTTATTTTACCACAATTGCTTCAATTTATAAAAATAGGTATTCCTTTATTAAGCAAGTTTATAGGTATTTAATTATGTTGTTTGATAAATCAGATTTACCCATGACTGCTGACATGATTGAATTTTGGAAAGATAATGGATATTTAATAATTGAAAACTTTAAAACTAATGAAGAATGTGATGAATTGATTAAAAGGTCAAAAGAACTAATTGAAGAACAGGATTTTAATAATCAACAGTCTGTTTTCGATACTATTAGTCAAACTCATAACGATGATAATTATTTTTTAGAGTCAGGTGATAAAATCCGTTTCTTTTTTGAAGAAAAGGCAAATCTTAGTGAAAATAATGTAAAAACAAATAAGCAATACATCGTAAATAAAATAGGTCACGCTTTACATGATTTAGATGATAAATTTATAAACTTTTCAAAAACTGAAGATCTAGATAATATTGCAAAAGCTATAGGATTTAAAGATCCACTTTTATTGCAATCAATGTATATTTTTAAACAGCCTAAAATAGGAGGTGAGGTAGTATGTCATCAGGATTCTACTTTTTTAATAACTGAACCTGAAAGTACTGTTGGTTTTTGGTTTGCTTTAGAAGATGCTAACAAAGAAAATGGATGTTTGCAAGTTGCTAGCGGAGGTCATAAAGGTCCATTACGCAAATTATTTAAAAGAGAAAACAATAAAATGAAAATGGAAGAGCTATCTAATGAACCATTTCCACAAACAGACACCTTTGTTGAGGTAAAAAAAGGTAGCCTTGTATTACTTCATGGTAGACTCCCACATTATTCTTGTGAAAACAAAAGCCTAAATTCAAGACATGCATATACTTTGCATGTTATAGACGGTAATACAAAGTATTTAGATTATAATTGGCTCCAGAGACCTAAGCTTAAATTATCTGGTTTCAAAAATGCCTAAAAAAATAATATTGGACTGCGATCCTGGTCATGATGATGCAGTAGCTATCATGCTTGCAGCAGCATCTAAAGAAATTGAAATATTAGGCATAACTTGTGTTGGAGGTAATGTAGGATTGGACAATACCGTTAATAATGCTCTAAAAGTTTGCACATTAATTGAAAGGACTGATTTAAAAGTATTTTCTGGCGCAAAAAAACCAATTCATTATGATTTGTTCACTGCTGAATACGTTCATGGCAAAACTGGTTTAGATAAAAAAGGCGATCCTATTGAAGTTAGCTCTAGTTATAAAGCTCAAGAACAAGATGCTACAGATTTTATTATAGAAACTTGTAAATCTTCAAATGATCAGATTTATTTATGCCCAACTGGACCATTAACTAATATTGCTCAAAGTTTACAAAAAAATCCATCAATAAAAGAAAAAATAAAAGAAATAATTTTTATGGGCGGGGCAGCAATGTGTCTAGGTAATACAACTCCATCAGCAGAATTTAATATATTTGTTGACCCTCATGCTGCAAACATAGTTTTAGACTCAGGAATCCCAATGACTATGATGGGTTTAGATGTAACTCATCAAGTTAATGTAAATAGAAATATAATTAATTATATGGAAGAAAATAATAATAAAAGTTCTAAATTTTTTAGTGAGCTAATGGAATTTTATACAATTTTCCATAAAGAATTATATGAAACAGAAGATACACCTCTTCATGATCCGTGCGTTATAGCATATTTATTAGATCCCAGTATATTTTCAGGAAAATTAGTTAACGTTATAGTTGAAGAAGACTCTGAGCTGACAAGAGGTGAGACAATTGTAGATTGGCTTGGAGTGACGCAAAGAAAGCCAAATTGTTTTGTAATAGACAAAGCTGATGATAAAAAGTTTTTTCAACTACTTAAAAATAAGTTTGCAACTTTACCTTAAGAATTAAATTTTTTTGAAATTTTTCCTGCTAATAATGCGTTGTTGATAATTAAAGCAGTATTAGCTTCAAGTGTTTTATTATTAGAAAGAGCATTAATCTCTGCAATTAAAAAAGGCGTTACATCTTTACCTCTTATGTGATTTAATTTAGCTTTTTCAATTGACTTATTTATCCAATTTTCAATTAAGCTTTTCTCAATTGAATATTTTTTTGGTACTTTATTAAAAATTAAAACAGAAGAATTGTGATTTGTTTTTTCTATAAGCTTTAAGTAATTAGCTATATCATCAACATTTTTAAAATTTTGATCGACAGCGTATATTGTTTCATCATACCAAAAACCTGGCATGTAATCAGATTGGTATGAAATTCTTGGTATGCCATATGTTTCAAGTGTCTCAAAAGTTTTCTCTAAATCTAGAATTGATTTGGCGCCACTAGATATAATAAACATTCTATTTCTGCTAAGTTCAGTTAGGTCTGCAGAAATATCACTGTTATTTTCTGAGCCTAGATGAACACCGCCAATTCCACCAGTTGCAAAAATTTTTTATACCAACTTTAGAAGCTATATTTATGGTTGTTGCAACTGTTGTGGCTGCATTATTTTTGTGAAAAAGTGAAAGCGTAATATTGTGCAAAGATACCTTTTCAATATTTTTAGATGTTGCTAAAAGTTCTATCTCATTGTCATTTAAACCAATTATGATGTCACCATTTATAATACCTATTGTTGCTGCTACACTCCCACTATCTTCAACTGCTTTAATTGACTCCTTAGCAACATTTATATTCTCTGGATAGGGCAACCCATGACTGATTAGAGTACTTTCTAAAGCTACAATAGATTTATTATTCTCTAGAGCTTCTTGAACTTTTGGATTTAACTTAATTTTGTTTGAAAGCATTTTATTTTTCAGATTTATATATAATGTTATTATTTATTTTTTTAATTTTTTTATAGTTGAGATTAATTTTTCTGTTTTTGCTTTTAGCATATAATGTACCAGCTGCAACTGCAAGTGATAGGGCGCTATTCAATTTATGTTCTTTTGATTTATAATAAATATAAGTACCAGTCATCACATCTCCAGCGCCATTTTCATTAACAGCCTTTATTTTAGGTGGTTTGCATGAGATAAAATTGGTTGCCTCATACCCATATGTTTTTTTATCAGCGTTTGATACAATTATATTAATATAAGGATTTAGATTAATAATTTTCATAATTGATTTCTTTATATTTCTTATTTTGCTAAGTGAATATAGTTCTTCTTTATTTAATATAAGACAATCAATTTTTTTTATAATTTTTTTTACTTTGTGAATTTTAAAAAGAGATGTCCCACAAATTGTAATATGATTTTTCTTAAAATTTTGGCTAACCACTGATTGAATAAACTTTTCTGAAAAGTTTAAATCTAATACAATATATTTATTAAGAAATTTAAGATTAGTTATTTTAGTAAATTTTTCATAGGCATCAGTATTTGCTATTCCTAATTCAAATTTTTTATATTTGTTCACAAGAACACCGTAATATCTTTTTTCAATTTTTTTATTAAGTGGAAGAAAATCTATTTTATATTTTTTTAAGTAATTTATTGTTTCTTTATCGGTCATTAATGAAAAAAAACTTACATTTTCATGATTTGAGATTATTCTTGCAACATTATGTGCCACACCACCATAACTTTCTTTATGTTTGACTGGGTTTGTTCTATATTTGATCAGATCATTTTTTAATTCAAATACATAATCATGATGAACAGCGCCAAAGCATATAAAATTATTTTTCATTTTCTTCATATAAATATATATAAGTAATATGTCAGTTTTTGATGAACAGCCACCTATAATTAATGTTTCTACTTTTTCCCATTGGTTAAAAAAAAACTATTCTTTTTTTAAGTCAAAGAACATTAAATTATCGCGTCTTAACAGTGAAAGAGATATTAATTTATTAATAAAAGGAGCAGGTACAAAACGATATGTTGTCAAAATTTCAAATCCAAAAGAATCTTTAGCTCATCTTGAGTATCAAGATTTATTAATAAATCATTTGAGACTAAGCATTGAGTTAAGGAAAATATATCCAGAAATTTTACATAAAAAAATTTTATTTTACAAAGATAGAAATGAAAGAAGATGTGCTGTTAGAGTTCTTACTTACATAGATGGACATATGTATGCAAAATCAAAAAATAGTGACCATACTGAAAAGTCTTTAGGTAAATTATTGGCCCTTCAATCTAATCAATTAAAAAGCTTTATTAAAAAACAAGCTATTAGAAAATTCGAATGGGATCCTTCTGATATAAGATGGACTAAAAAATTTATTAATTTATTTAAAGGTGTCAATAAAAATATAATTAAAAAAACTATAGATGAGCATGAGAAGTTTGTTTTTAAAAATATAAAAAATTTAAAACACGCTATTACACATGGTGATCTAAATAATTATAATATTGTTGTAAAAAAAGAAAAAATAATTGGCTTTATTGATTTTGGTGACTCAATTTATGCGCCTGTCGTAAATGATTTAGCAATATCTCTTTCATATGCATTAATGGGTACTAAAAATTTCTATAAAAGTCTCCAAAATATTGTTGGCACTTACAATGAGTTTTACAAACTTAATGATCAAGATATTTATTCTCTATTAGGTTTAATAAAGTCGCGCTTGGTAATTACTTTAGTAATGGCAGCTAAACAACGTAAAAAATATCCTGATAATAAATATCTAAGCATCAGTGAAAAAAATGCATGGGATTTAATTTACAGTCTTCATAAGGTTGATCCATATTTTTTTATTGCTGTAATAAGATATATTTGTAACTTAGAACCAATTTCTAATTTTAGTAAAAAATTACAATTATTTAAAAGTCAGCAATTTGGTAATGTATTTGATTTTGAACTAAACAATGTAAATAAAAAAATAGTTAATTTTGATAAAAGTAGTTTTTTACTAAAAACAAATCCTTCAAATAAAAAACTAGATAACTTAGTTGGAAAATTTCTAAAAAAAGACATTGGTATTGGATTATATAAAGAGAAAAGAAAAGTTTATAAGAGTAATCATTATATTTCTTCGCTTAACCCGTTTAAAAGAAGAGACGTTCATCTAGGTATTGATATTTTTGTTGAAGAAAATACGCCAATTAAGTCACCTCTAAATGGTAAGGTCATCATTTTGCATAATAATAATTTCAAATATGATTATGGCCCTACAGTTATTTTAGAGCACAAAATTAATAATCATAAATTTTTTACTTTGTATGGTCATTTATCTAAAAAATGTTTAAAAAAACTTAAAGTTGGTCAAATGATCAAAAAAGGCCAATGGATTGGTGAAATTGGAAACTATAAAGTTAATGGTAATTGGTCACCTCATTTGCATTTTCAAATTATGACATCACTTATGAATGAAGTAGATAATTTTCCTGGTGTTGGTGAAGAATATTTACTTAATATTTGGGAGCAGATTTCACCTGATCCAAATATTATCTTACAAATTCCTGAGTCCTTTTTCACTAATAAAATTAAAAAAGATAAAATTTTATTAAAAAGAAAAAAAAATATAGCTCGCAATTTATCTATTTCATATCAAGAGCCTCTGCATATGCTTGAAGCAAAAGGCCAGTTTTTTTATGATGAGCAGGGAAGGAAATATCTTGATTGTGTAAATAATATTTCTCATGTGGGTCATTCAAATAAACTTGTACATGATGCTCTAGTCTCACAAAATCTAAAATTGAATACCAATACTCGTTACCTTTATAATATAATAAATGAATATAGTGATAGATTACTAAAAACTTTTCCAAAACAACTAAACAAAATATTTTTTGTTTGCACAGGATCTGAGGCTAATGATTTAGCTCTTCGAATTGCTAAAAATTATACAAAAGCTCAAAATGTATTGGTAATGGATAATGCTTATCACGGACACACTAATTCATTAATTGATTTAAGCCCATATAAATTTAATAGTAAAGGTGGAGCAGGCAAAAAAGATTTTGTTCATGTTTTAAGAATGCCTGATGAAATAAGAGGTAAATGGACAAAGCAAAATAATAAGTGGATCAATAAGTATATTGATGAGGCAAAAGAAATAATAAAAAAACACTTAAATAAGAAAAATTCATTATCTTGTTTTTTCTTTGAGAGTATTTTAGGTTGTGGTGGTCAGATAGAATTACCTAAAGGGTATTTAAAACATATTGTTAAGTTAGTGAGACAAAAAAATGCACTTTGCATTGCAGATGAGGTGCAAATTGGTTTTGGAAGAGTAGGTAGTAATTTCTGGGCATTTGAAGAGCATGGAATTGTCCCTGACATAGTTACTCTTGGAAAACCAATGGGTAATGGACATCCTATCGCAGCTGTTGTTACAACTAAAAAAATTGCTGATACTTTTAATAACGGAATGGAATATTTTAATTCATTCGGAGGTAACCCCGTTTCTTGCGCAGTAGGAAATGCTGTTTTAGATGTAATTGAAAAAGATAATTTGCAAAAAAATTCAAAAATTGTGGGTAATTATTTTTTAAAAAACCTTAGAAATATTCAAAAAAAATTCCCAAATTATATTAGTAAAATTAGTGGCAAAGGTTTGTTTATTGGTATTGATCTAATTATCAATGGAAATTTCTTATTACCTAATCCAAAATTAGCAACAAAATTGATTAACAGTTTAAGATTAAAAGGTATTCTATTGAGTACTGATGGTCCTTACAATAATGTAATTAAGATAAAACCACCTTTAGTTTTCAATAAAGATAATGTTAATTTTGTTTGCAGTGAAATTTATAAATTTTTAATTCATGAAGATAAAAAATAAACCATAAAAAAGCATCAAAATTCCCATTACGTTATCAATATAAAACCAAACTTTTTGAGATTTGATATACTGAGATAAAAAATTGGAAAAATAGCCAAGACTAAAAAAAAATACAAAACTTGCAAAGATAGCACCTAAGCCAAAGTATAATTTACTATCAAAATTTATTGAAATAGACCCAAGTAATATTACTGTATCTAAATACACGTGAGGATTAGCATAAGTGATAGCCAGTGTAGTCATTACAACTTTTATAAAACTGACTTCATGAAATTCTTTATTATTAATTACATGATTTCTTGAGTTTTTAATTTTATTAATTCCATATAAAATTAGCCAAATTCCTCCAATTAACTTCATAATAGTTATTACTGATGGATTTAAACTTAAAATATTGTTCGAAAGATAAATTCCACATACAATAAGTAGACTATCTGATAAACTGCAAATTAAAACGACTATTAATATAAAGTTTTTTTTTAGCCCTTGATTGATAACATATAAATTCTGAGGACCTATAGCAATAATTAAAGATGAGCCTATTATAAACCCTTGAATAAAATCAGATATACTCATATTGTCAAAAACTTAAATTAAACTATTTTATTTTTATGCGATTTATATCAACTATAACATTTATTATTTTATTCTCCACATCTCTTCTAGCTGAATTACTAAAACCAACGCCTGAAATAAATCCTGAAGAAGTAGTTAAAATTCAACTATCTTCATTAATGAATAATAATGAACCATATTTAAATGCTGGTATTGAGCAAACTTGGGAATTTGCTCATCCTTCTAATAGGGCATTTACTGGACCAATTCAGAGATTCACACAAATGATGCATGCTCCGTCTTATGCTGTAATGCTAGATCACAAAAAACATGATATCCTTGAAGTAAAACTAGATAAAAATATTGCATATTTTTTTATAGAATTAACATCTATTGATGGAAAAATGTTTGGTTTTAAATGGACATTAGAAAAAGTAAAGGAAGAGGGGGGATTTAAAGACTGTTGGATGACTACTGCCGTATCAACTCCAATGCCCCTTTCAACTTCATCTTAATGTGCGGTAGATTTGCCAGTTATAAAAATCTTAATAAATTAAAAAATATATTTAACATTACAAATTCTGATTTTAATATCACACAATCTTATAATATTTCACCTGGACAGAATGTTAATATTATATTGAGCTATAAATTAGAAAATTATCTCTTAGAATCTAATTGGGGATATACTTTTATAAATAGTAATACTCAAAACAAACAAATGGTAATTAATAGTAGAATTGAAACTATTAATTCTAAGCTTCTTTTTAAGGATTCATTTTTAAAAAGAAAATGTATTATTCCAGCTAATGGGTACTTTGAGTGGAGTCAAAAAGAAGGTGAAAAAAAACCATACTTAATTAAATTAGATGATGGTGAGTTAATTTATTTTGCTGGTGTATGGAGAAAAGAAAAATATAATAATTATAAACGAAGAGTATTTTCTATAATTACAAAAGCTGCAAATAAAAAAATAAATGAAATTCATCATAGAATGCCAGTAGTTTTAAATGCAAATAACGCTCAAGATTATTTAGAAACTAAGGATAATAATTTAATTTTTGATAATTTTGAAGATGTGGATTTAAATTTCTCTGAAGTATCAAAGTATGTCAATAACCCAAAAAATAATGATAAAAAATGTATCACAACAATAAATTAGTAATAGCAAATTAATATTTTTTTGTTATTAAATAGTTATGAATATTTTTCAAAAAAATGAATTTTGGTTATTAATTTTTTCTATCGGGCTATTATATTGGTTATTTAACCCATCTGTATTAATGACTTTAATAATGATCGTACCTTTGCTTTTGGCAACTAGTGCTAAAAAATAATCTTTAAATATTGATATTTGCAGCACCTTAACTAAATTAAATATAATGAATTATAAAATTATTAACTCATGCTTTATACTGATTGCTATTTCATTTATGGCTGCAGCTGGTATATTTGCTTATAAAACCTTTTATTATGATCCCAAATATGAGTGGAAGTTAGTATCTGATGTAAATGAGAATGTTTATGTTGCAAAAAATAGAGGTGAGGATATTTGTTTTCTTTATACAAATACTTCAAACATGATTGATGGAAAATGGGTTAAAACTCATTGCGATAACTAGTAATGAATTATAGAATTGCTCATATATGTATTATTCTATCTGCTCTTTCAACTTTTATAATCGCAGGAATATATGCTTACAAGACCTTTTATTACGATCCCAAAAATGAATGGAAACTAATTTCCGATGTTAAAAATCACGTTTATATCGTGAAGAATAGGGGTGAAGATATTTGCCATTACTCTAGTGATGCGATTACTAACAATGGAACTGGCAATACTGGCATTACTGGAAAATGGCTTAAAACTAAATGTGACAATAACTAAACATGAGTAAAGTAATATTAAGGTTAACAAACTTTAAATTTATTTAATTTTTCCAAGTTTTTTTTCTCTATTTATTACAAACAAACCACTTAAACTAATTATTGAAGCACCAATTATCATATTTGTTGATGGTATTTCATTTAATATAATATAGCCAAAAATAATACCAAAAACGATTACTGAATATCTAGATGATGCTGTTAATGATAAGGGAGCATAAAATATTGTTAACACAGAGAAGATATATGCAGCTGTTAAGAATATACTTGAGATAAAGAGATTTGGTAAATACTCAATCCTAAATGTAAACTCAAAAAATAATGATCCTATTCCTGAAAATAATGTGATTAGGACAGAAGTTATAAATATAATTTCAAAGCTATTTTTTTTCGTTGCTATCCCTTTAGTAGCTATATCTCTAATTGTTAAAAAAACTGCAGCAATAATTGGAAAAATAAATAAAAAATTAAAATTTATATTTTGAGGATTAATTACAAATATAACACCGATAAATCCAAATATAACAGCAGACCATCTTCTTATTCCTACTTTTTCTTTTAAAAATATAAAAGCAAAAATAGTTACAAAAAATGGATTAGTCATTAATAGAGTATAAACTTCAGCAACAGGCAATAAAATAAGTCCAGTAAAAAAACAAACTGCTGTTAAAACTTCATAAATGCCTCTTAGATGGTATTTCTTTATTTTGAATATATTAAAGATATTTTTTTTTTCGTAAAATTTTAAATACAAAAAAATAAATGAAGTGGTTAGTATGCCTCTTAAAAAAAGGATATTTATTATCGATAAATTATTTTTATTATCAATGACAATTTCTTTCACTAAAGTGTCATTTATGGAAAAGGATAACTGACCTAGCATCATAAAAATGATACCTATTGATCCAGCTGAAAGAATATACTTGCGTTTCATATTAAAAAAAAATAATTAGTCTCTATTATGCTAAAATCTAATCATTCACATCATCTATATGGATTTACTGATTTAAAAACCCTTAATGAAAGGGGGCCTGTTGTAATAACACATGGTAAGGGGATTTATGTATATGATATTCATGAAAAAAAATATCTAGATGCTAATTCTGGTTTATGGAATGCGTGTGCAGGTTTTGATCATCCTGGTTTAATAGAAGTAGCTCAAAAACAATATGCTAAGTTTGCTGGATACCATTCCTTGTTTGGCAGATTATCTGAAGAAACGTTAGAATTGTCTGATAAAATAATTGAAGTCTCTCCATTTGATGATGGCAGGGTCTTTTTTTGTAATTCGGGATCAGAAGCTAATGATACAATGGTTAAAATGTTATGGATGTTTAATAAGATGAAAGGCACTCCTCAAAAAAGAAAAATTGTAACTCGAATAAATGGATATCATGGAGTTACTCTTGGTGCTACTTCTATGACTGGCAAACCATATAATAAAGTTTTTCAACTACCTTTAGATGGATTTATTCATGCTGATTGTCCTCATTACTGGAAATTTGCTAAAGAAAATGAAACTGAGGAAGAATTTACAAATAGAATGGCAAAAAATTTAGAAGATCTTATTTTAAAAGAAGATCCAGATACGATTGCTGGTTTTGTTGCAGAACCTGTTCAGGGAGCAGGTGGTGTTATTCCTCCTTCAAAAGGTTATTTTGATTTAATTCAACCTATACTTAAAAAATATAAGATACCTCTAATAGCAGATGAAGTTATATGTGGATTTGGTAGAACTGGGAATTTATGGGGTTGTGAAACATATGATATTAAACCAGATATAATTATTTCTTCAAAATGTTTAACAGCTGGATATTTTCCAATGGGTGCAGTTATTGTTAATAAAGAGTTTTCAGATGAATTTACTTCAGTTTCTGAAGATGCTGAAGAATTTCCACATGGATTTACAGCTGGAGGGCATCCTGTTGGCTGTGCAATAGCACTAAAAGCTATTGATGTTATTATTAATGAAGGATTATTAGAAAACGTAAAAAATGTTTCACCTTATTTCCATGAAAGACTTCAAGAATTTAATCAATATGAACATATTGGAGAAACGAGAGGAGTGGGGTTAATGGCTGCTTTGGAAATGGTTAAAGATAAAAAAACAAAAGAACCTTTTGATGGACATTTAAATATGGGTGACAAAGTTGCCAATATGTCTATTGATAATGGTTTAATCTGTAGACCCTTAGGTCCTGCAATAGTTTTATGCCCACAATTTATAATTACAAAAAATCAAATTGATGAAATGTTTGATAGTCTTCATAATACATTAAAAGCAGCTTTTAATTAACTATTTTCGTATTTAACAATAAATCCAGAGTAAGTAACATTACTAATAATACTGTTAGGAATCACACCTTCTACTAAAGCTAATTCAGGACCTGTTTTTGATTTCTCAGTAATAGATAATATTGATTGTATATCACCTTGGATTATTGCTTCAACCTCATCTTTACTCTCTTTGTTTTGAACATATCCATTTAACCCCAAAGAGATTGCTAAATCACTAAACCAATGTCTAAATCCAACATTTTGAACTTTACCCTTTATAATTAGTCTGTAAGTTTTAATTTCTTTATTTTCCATAAATAATGTAATGCTATTTAATATAGGAATTAAATCTTAAGATACAATAATTTAAAAATTTAATGAAAAAAAATATTATTATAGCATCTTCAGCTTTATTATTATCTAGTATTTTTTTTGTAATTAATGATGCAATTATCAACTATTTATCTTCTCAAAAAATTCAATTTTATCATTTTGTTTTTTATGGAGCGCCAGCATATATAGCAATACCTATATTTCTTTTTATAAGAGGAAATCTTAAGAAAAATTTAATATGTAATAATTACTGGATTCCTCTAATTAGAGGATTAATTTTTGCACCTATGCCTTTTATAACATTTATCTCACTTAAAAACATTACTTTGCCAGAATTCACGACTCTAAATATGTCATCTCCACTAATAGGTGCGATTTATGCATTTATTTTTTTAAAAGAAAAATTAAATTTGTTTATTTATATATCACTAGCTATAGGTTTTTTAGGTGTCATATTTGTAATTCAACCTGGCTTTGATAATTTTAATATTTATTTTTTAGTTACTTTGTTTGGAGTTTTATTAATTACAACAACAACAACAATAGTTAATAAATTTGATACAGTAACAACCACTCTTGGTTATTTTTTGTATGGTGGTTTGATTATTCATATTATTTCTTTTTTATTATTTATATTAGACCCTATTAGAGTTAGTTTTTATGTATTTTTTCTTATTACGATTGCTTCAATTTTTATTAATACCGCATTATTTTTAGCTACTTTTGCCTTTAAAAAAGCACAAAAACATTATTCTGCAATTTTTTGTTTAGTTTATTTGCAAATAGTATGGTCATCTTTAATAGGTTTTTATTTCTTCAATGAATATTTAAATAATTATGCTTTAATTGGAGCCATCTTGATCGTTATAAGTGGCATTATTTCTTTGCCAGGTCAAATAAAGCAAATTTATGACAAATAATTATATTGCTATTTTTTTAAAAATTCTTTCAGTAATATTTTTTATATTAATGGATGTTTTAATAAAAAAACTGTCAGAAGATTTTAATACTTTCCAAATTGTTTTTTTTAGATGTTTTTTTGGCATATTTCCTGTTTTAATAATGCTCTTTATAACTGGAGCATCTTTAAAAACAAAAAAAATCAATTTACATTTATTAAGAGCTGTAATTGCATGTTTAGCAATGTTTAGTTTTTTCAAAGCATTTGGAATTCTTCCACTAGCTGATGTATCATCTATTAGTTTTGCAAGTATTATGATTATAACCATTCTAGCTATTTTTATATTAGGTGAAAAAGTAGGTATAAGAAGGTGGGTAGCGATATTTTTTGGTTTTATAGGTGTTCTAATTGTATTTAGACCTGGCTCATCTTTATTCAGTTTTTTTTCTCTTTTACCTTTATTTGGTGCAGTCGCTTTATCATTTGCAATTATTATTATGAAACAATTATTAAGTTATGATACGCCACCAACATGCAGTTTTTACCTTCATTTATTTGTTGCTTTAATATATTTGCCTTTTTTAATTTTTAACTGGCAACAACCATCTTTTAATTTATGGATAATGTTAATATGTATGGGTTTTTGTGGAGGTATAGCACAAATATTATTAACAAGCGCATATAGACTTTCCACCGTAAATCTTTTGCAACCATTTGATTATACAGCAATCATTTGGGCTATAACGTTTGGTTTAATTTTCTTTAATGATTATCCTGATAGGTATGTCATAATTGGAAGTATTGTTATTGTTATTTCAACTTATTATATTATTTATAGAGAGATTAAGTTAGGAAAAAAAATTAACACCTTCAAAACTAACCAAAGGCACATATGAAAAAAATTGTATTTATTTTGATTTTTATATCACAGGTCGGATTGACAAATTCTATAATAATTACAAATAATATTGAAGGTGATGGAAAAGAGATTGTAAATCATTCAAAAATTAAAGTACATTATATAGGTACTCTAGAAGATGGTACAGTTTTTGATAGCAGTTATGATAGAGGTAATCCATTTCGTTTTCAAATTGGACTAAGACAAGTAATTGAAGGTTGGGAGCAAGGACTTTTGGGGATGAAAGTTGGAGGCAAGCGAACTCTCTTAATACCCCCACAGTTAGCCTATGGAGATAAAGGTGCTGGTGAACTTATACCTCCAAATGCCAGTTTAATATTTGATATTAATATTATTGATGTGCAAGATCCAAGTTACAAACTAGTTATGACAAATGAAATTGAGCAGCTACAAAAAGAAAATTTTAAATTTATTGATATTAGAACAAATAAAGAAAGAGAAAATACAGGAATTATATCAGGGTCATTAGAAATAACTGCTTTTGATATATATGGAAACTTTGTTCCTGAATTTATGAAAACTTTTCAAGATTTAGTAGATTTAAATGACAATATTATCTTTATAAGTAATAAAGGGGACATATCTTCAATTTTAGCAAATGGATTTGCAGAACAATTTGGTGCAAGTAATATTCATTCTTTAAAAGGAGGTATTCAACAATTAATTAAAGAAAATTATAAACTTTCTAAAAAGTAATTTTTAAATTTTGTTCTGATGCTGTATTGAGAATAAACTGCCATGCTGTTCTGCCTGTCCTATTACCTCTTTGCAAGCTCCATTGGATACCTTTTTTTTTTATTTCTTCGTTATAATTAATTTTATAAAAATTACAGTATGTCTCAATAATTTTTAGATAATCTTTTTGAGATAATTTATGGAAACCTATCCATAGACCAAATCTATCACTAAGACTAATTTTTTCTTCAACACTTTCATCAGTGTGTATAGCAGATGATTTTTCATTATCTATCATATCTCTTGGCATAAGGTGACGTCTATTAGATGAAACATATAATAATATGTTGTTGGGTTGATTTTGAATGCTACCATCCAATGTAGATTTTATAATTTTATAATCACTATCTATTTTTTCAAAAGATAGGTCATCTATAAAAATAACAAATCTAAAATTATAATATTTTCTAATTAATTCATATAAAATTTCTATGTCAAAAATATTACTTTTATTAAGTTGTATTAGTTTTAAATTATTATATTTGGATAATACTTTATGAAATACTGATTTTATTAAAGAACTTTTTCCATTTCCTCTTGCTCCCCATAATAGTGCGTTGTTAGTAAAATTACCCTCTGCAAAATTCATAGTATTTTCAAATAATTTTTTTTTTTGATTATCTACTCCAATTATTAAATCCAAATTTAATGGCTTAAAATTTTCAACAGGAGTAATACTTTTATTTTTACTTTTCCAAATAAAATATGTATTTTTCTTAATTTTATCTTTCAATAAATAGTTTTTAAAAAACATGTAATTTTGTTACTTTAATTGCTTTTTTCTTTTACACAGTATAAGAAATCACTCAAATTAATAATCAAGGAAAATTATGGAATCAATTGGCGCTTTTCTACCATTAATATTAATTTTTGGTGTATTTTATATGCTGTTAATTAGACCTCAGCAAAAAAAGGTAAAGCAGCACCGTGAAATGTTAAATAATCTTCGCAGAGGTGATAAGATAATAACATCTGGCGGAATAATTGGAATAGTTAACAAAGTTGCAGATAACCGAGAATTACTAGTAGAAATTTCTGAAAATGTAGAAATTAAAATTGCACCTGGCATGGTGGCTGATTTATATATTTCTTCTGAAACAGAAAAAAAACAACAAGTAAAAGATAATAAAAGTGAATCAAAAGGTGGATTACTATCAGGTTTAATGGGGAAAAAAAAATAATAATTTAATATGAAAAATTATCCTCTTTGGAAAATTTTAATAGTTTTTATACTATTATCTTTGGGAATAGTTTTTGCAATTCCATCTCTTCTTTATAAAGAAGATACAAGCAGTTGGTATCTAGATAATCGTCTTAATCTTGGTTTAGATTTACAAGGGGGTTCATATTTACTACTTGAGGTACAAACTAATGTATTGATTAAAGAAGAATTTGAAAATTTTAGTGATACAGTCAGAGTTATAGCAAGAGAAAATAGAGCCAAGATTAACAGTATTGAAAAAATTGATGAGTCTCTAAAAATTCGTTTTGAGAGTTCTGATAAATTAAAAGAAATAAGAAAAGAATTTTTACAAAATTACCGATCTGTAAAATTTAATATTACTAATAATATTGTTTCAATAAATATTGATGATTTATATAAAAAATCTATTCAAGATTCAGCCATTAAACAATCTTTAGAAATTGTTAGAAAAAGAATAGATGAGTCTGGAACGAAAGAGCCATTAATTCAAAGATCTGGCAAGAATAGAATACTTCTTCAATTACCTGGCATTAAAGATCCAGAAAGAATAAAAGATCTTCTAGGCAAAACAGCTAAATTAAATTTTCATTTGGTTGATGATGATGATACAAAGTCATTATCCCTTAATATTGCTCCTTTTGGAAGAATGATTGTTTCTGATATCGACAATAAAGAAATAAAATATTTATTAGAAAAAAAATCAAGAGTAGGCGGTGAAAATTTAATTGATGCAAATGCTTCTTTTGACCCAACTGAAGGTCACGCAGTTTCTTTTAGATTTGATACAACTGGAGCACAAAAATTTGGTAAAGCAACATTAGATAATATTGGAAAAAGATTTGCTGTTGTTTTAGACGGTGTAGTTATTACTGCCCCCGTTATAAACTCTGCTATTACTGGAGGGTCAGGTATAATAACAGGAAATTTTACATCACAAGAAGCAACTGATTTGGCAGTTTTGCTTAGGGCTGGTGCATTACCTGCGCCGTTAAAGATTGTAGAAGAACGTTCTGTAGGCCCCGGATTAGGAGCAGATTCAATTGCTGCAGGTAAAATTGCCTCTATAATTGGAATGATATTAGTTTGTATCTTTATGATTCTTATATATGGATCATTCGGTTTAATAGCAAATATATCTCTAATAGCAAATTTATTTATAATTATTGCATTGCTTGGAACTATTGGTGCCACTCTTACTCTACCAGGTATTGCAGGTATTGTTTTGACAATAGGTATGGCAGTTGATGCAAATGTTTTAATTTTTGAGAGAATAAAAGAAGAAAATATAAAAAGTAAAAAGATTTATGAAACTATAAAAAAAGGATTTGATAGAGCTCTTTCAACTATTTTAGATGCTAATATCACTACTTTAATTGCATCTTTATTGTTATTTGTTTTTGGATCTGGTCCTATTAAAGGTTTTTCAATTACCTTATCCTTAGGTGTAATAGCTTCAATGTTTACAGCGTTAATGCTTACTAATTTATTAATACATTTTTATGTTTATTTTGCTTCTAAAAAGGAGATTAACTTGTAATGTTTGGTTTTAATAAAATAATTCCAATAAACTCAGATTATAAATTCTTAAATTTTAGAAAAAAATTTTATATAGTTTCAGCTATCGCTATATTTCTATCTTTGTTACTTCTTTTTTTTAAAGGATTAAATTTAGGAATTGATTTTAAAGGTGGAACTTTGATTGAAGTTAGTACAAAAAATACTGATATAGGAGAATTGCGAGATATTTTATCACCAAATTTTAACGAAGTTTCTCTTCAAGAATTTGGAGATGAAAACACTATTATAATTCGACTGCAAAATGATAATAATCAAGAAAGTATTGAAACTGTCAATAAGGTTAAGCAACTCATTAATAATAAAGTAGAAGAATTTAGAAGGTCTGAATTTGTTGGCCCTACTATAAGCTCTGAATTGTTATGGAAAGGATTTCAAGCTGTTTCTTTCGCTTTATTGGCTATCTTGATTTATATTTGGCTAAGATTTGAATGGCAATTTGGTTTTGGAGCTGTCGTAGCCTTAACACATGATGTCTTATTTACCTTAGGACTTTTATCTATTTTAAACATTGAATTTTCACTTTCTACGATAGCTGCAGTTCTAACAATTGCTGGTTATTCAATTAATGATACAGTTGTAATTTTTGATAGAGTAAGAGAAAATTTAAGAAAATACAAAAAACTTGAACTTTTAGATTTATTTAATATGTCTATTAATAATACTTTATCAAGAACTGTGATGACAAGTATCACAACACTTTTAGCACTATTATCTTTATTTATATTTGGTGGTGAGGTGATTAAACCTTTTGCATTAACTATGATTATTGGTGTTTTAATTGGCACTTATTCATCAATTTTTATTGCGGTCCCAACTTTATTAGTTTTTAAGTTTAGACCGCAAGATGAAGATGAAAATTAATTTATACGTTTTTTGAATAGTTCTCAGATACTTTTTCCCAATTAACCAGATTGTC
>JBJKYR010000040.1:0-6304 GCA_045560945.1 Alphaproteobacteria bacterium
CTTAATTTCATAGGAAAATTTAACACCCTAGTATAGAAGAAAAAAATTCATTTATGCTACAATCAAAAGAAGCTCAAATTCCTAATAATTTAATATCATTGGCTAAAAAAACGCCTAATCTATCAGCAGGAATCATTTGTGCTAATCATGACTCCTCAATGGAATCAGCTAAAAAATCAGTTGAGTTAAATCTTATAAAGCCAATTTTTGTCGGAAACAAACAAGAGATTAATGAAAAGGCTGAAAAAATTGAATGGGATATAAATGCTTATGAAATAATTAATTCTTCTAATGATGTAGAGGCTGCAATTATTGGGGCAGAACTTGGAAGAGATAATAAAATAAAAGTAATGATTAAAGGTAATCTTCATACAGATGTTTTAATGAGAACGTACTTAAAAAAAGAATTTGGTCTTATTGAAGGAAAAAGATTAAGTCATATTTGGCACATGACAATTTTACAAGATGATAAACCACTTTTTATAACTGATGGAGCTTTAAATGTTGCGCCTCGTATTGATGTCAAAATGCATATACTTAAAAATGTTATTGAATTTGCAAACCAAATCGACATTGCAAAACCAAGAGTAGCTATCTTATCAGGCACAGAAGATCCCATTGAAAGTATGCCAAGTTCTGTAGAGGCAAAAGAGTTAACGGAACGTGCAAAAAATGAAAATATTAATGCTTATGTTCATGGACCTTTAGCTTTTGATAATGCTATTTCTCCAGAAGCTGCTGCAATTAAAAATATTTCTAATGAAGTCGCTGGAAAAGCTGATATTCTTTTGGTTCCGAATTTAGAAACGGGTAACGCATTATCAAAAATAATGGTTTACTTTATGGGAGCTTGCGCTGCTGGTTTTATTGTTGGTGGTAAAGTTCCTGTTGTTGTAACAAGTAGAGCAGATAGTTCTGCATCACGAATAGCATCTATCGCAGCTTCCGTTATAGCTGCGCAATAGTGAAAAAAAATAAATTAATAAATGTTGCTTTATTAGCAATTGGAGCAACTTTCTTTGGTTCATTTATGGGGGCTGGAGTAAAATTACTCTCTACTGATCTTCATCCAATCATTATTTGTTTTTATCGATGCTTAATGGGATTGATGATTATTACTCCTTTTGTAGCAAGAAATAATTTTAAAGCACTTAAATCAAGTAACACCAAACTTCAATTAATTAGAGCTTCAATAAATATCATTTCAATGATTTGTTGGTTTTCTGCAATTGGAATGATGCATTTTGAAAAAGCTACAGCTCTTGGATTTACAACACCTTTATTTACAACTGTTTTAGCTGTTATTGTTCTAGGTGAGGTAATTCGCTTTCATAGAACAGCAGCTCTAATCATAGGTTTTGTTGGAATTATTATTATTGTTCGTCCTGGCTACATGCCTTTTGAATTTGGCACACTATTGATGCTTGCTGCCTCTTTTAGTTTTTCTTTTGTTTTAATCTTAGTTAAAAAATTGTCTGACACTGACTCTAGTCTAACAATTATTTTTTATCATTTGCTATACATGACTCCTGTTTTTTTTATTATTTCCCTATTTTATTGGGAAAGCGTTAACTTTAATCAATTAATAATTTTTGCATTTATGGGTGCGGCAGGATTGTTATCACATTGGTGTTTAGCGCAAGCTTTCAAACTTTCTGATACTACTTTTGTGATGCCGCTTCAATTTACTAAATTAATATGGGCTTCTTTAATCGGATTATTTATATTTGCTGAACAACCAGACATTTGGACTTGGATTGGAGGTGTAGTTATATTTATCTCTGTTCTCTATATTACTTACCGTGAAGCATTTAAAAAGAAAGGAACAAAAAAACCTATCCAGGTTGATAGAGCTATCATAAATTAATGGATATTTAAAAATTACTTTTATAAAATTGTTTAATTATTAAATTAATCTTAATGTGCTGTATGTGCTGTTGTTGAGTGTTTCCTTCCAGAAAATACATAGTCTCTAATTTCCGTCACTTCTTCTTGAGAAATTTTATTTGCAATAACTGCAAATTTATCAGAAATTTTAACTGAGAAATATACAGAAGTTAAAAGCACAACGATTATTACTAAAGGTATAAATTTCATAAATTGCAGCCTTTCTTATTATTTTCAATATACTTATTATTATACAAAAATTCAAATGATAATACCATACCATTAAATCTACTTAAACCAATGGTTTGGAGAATGTTTAACTAAATAACTTATAATTATTTTGCGGTCCAACCACCATCTATCACTAAGGATGAGCCAGTAATCATAGAGGAGGCATTCGATGCTAAATATACTACTGCCGTTGCAATATCACTTTCAGTACCAAAACGCCCCAAAGGAATATTATTCATCATTGTTTTCTTAAATTTTTTATCTTCAAAAAATTTTTTTACCATTGGTGTTTCAACAAAAGTAGGGCAGACTGTATTTACTCGTATATTTTTTTTTGCCAAATCTAACGCCATCCCTCTTGTTAAACCTTCAAGACCAAATTTTGTCATATTATAAATACTTCTATTTGGTGCTCCAACTTTCCCTAATTGAGAAGACATATTGATAATAGAACCACCTTTTGATTTTCTATTTTTTGACTTTAGCATAACTTTTGCAGCCATCTGTGCTACATGAAAAGCAGCTTTCATATTTAAATCCACTACATAATCCATGTCTTCTTTTTTAATTTTAGTAAAATGATCTGGTCGATTAGCACCTGCATTGTTTACTAATACATCTAAAGAAGAAACTTTATTGAATACGCTTTTTACATCATCATAGTTTGAAACATCACATATATACGATTTACATTTTCTCTTAAGTTTTCTTATTTGTTTTTCAACATTATCTAAATCGCTTTTTGTTCTACTAAGTATAATAAGGTTAGCACCTGCCTCAGCTAAAGCTATAGCAGAAGCTTTGCCAATACCTTTACCAGCTCCTGTAACTAATGCTGTTTTGTTTATAACTTTAAAATTTTGCAAATACATTTGAAATAATTTTATAACAGTTAATGCATATTCTTACACAATTAGTTATAGAAGTAAAATTATTAAGAAAAAACTATGAGTATTACTTATATCAAAAAAGCTAATAAAACCGCCTCTTCAGATGAAGTAGAAACTCGTAAAAGAGTTCAAGATGTACTTAATGAAATTGAATCAAGAAGAGATGAGGGTATAAAAGATATTTCTCGTAAATTTGATAATTATGAAGGTGATGTAATTGTTTCTGAAGAAAAAATTGAAGAAGTTATTAAGTCTCTCGATCAAAAGGTAAAAGATGATGTTCAATTTTCTTATGATAGAGTAAGAAGTTTTGCTGAGCATCAATTAAAACACCTGAATAATGATTTTGAAGTCGAATTATCACCAGGATTGTTTGCAGGCCAAAAACTGATTCCTGTTAATAGTGTTGGTTGTTATGTTCCTGGTGGTCGTTATAATAATATTGCATCAGCAGTAATGAGTATTACAACAGCAAAAGTTGCTGGTGTACAAAATGTTATTGCGGCAAGTCCTCCGAAAGATAAAAATGGCGCTAACCCAATAATTATTTACACGGCAAATTTATGTGGTGCTGATGTCATTATGAATATTGGTGGTATTGGAGCAATAGGTGCTTTTGCTTATGGCTGTTTTGGTAATACTGAAGTTGATATGATTGTTGGCCCAGGTAATCAGTATGTTGCTGAAGCAAAAAGAATTTTATACGGCAAAGTTGGTATTGATTTATTTGCAGGTCCAACTGAGATAGGAATTATAGCTGATCACTCAGCTGATAAAGAGATGATTGCTGTTGATTTAGTAGGACAAGCGGAACATGGGCCGAACTCCCCTGCTTGGTTATATTCCACTGATCAAAAATTATGTAACTATGTTATTCAAAGAGTACCTGAATTAATTGCTGCACTTCCTGAAACGTCAAAAAATAATGCTGAAGCAGCATGGCGAGATTACGGAGAAGTTATTCTATGTGATACGAATAAAGAGTTATGTGAGATTAGTGATCAATATGCCCCTGAACATTTAGAAGTACAAGCAGAAAATTTGAATTGGTGGCTTGAAAAATTAAAAAACTATGGATCGTTATTTTTAGGAGAAGAAACAACCGTTGCTTACGGAGATAAATGCTCAGGTACTAATCATATACTTCCAACAAAAGGGGCAGCAAAATATACGGGTGGTTTATTTGTTGGTAAATTTATTAAAACAGTTACATTCCAGCGTATGTCAAAAGAATCAAATAAAGAAGTTGGTGCAGCAGCTGCTAGAATTTCTCGGTTAGAAGGAATGGAAGCACACGCTAGAACAGGAGATGCTCGTTTACGAAAATACGGATTTCAAAACTAAATTATTTTTCTTCTAGTTCGCCTTTTTGGCGCATTTCTTTCCTGATATTTGTTGCAGAAATTTTATGTATTTCTTTTCCTAAATCATGTTCAGTAAATGTGTACCCTACGCCCCTACCATAAGATATATCAATAATGTTAGGTACCTTAATCACTATATACTCTCGACCTTCTTCATATCCATGGGTTTTCAAACCTTCAATAATATTTTTTTTTACTTCTTCAAATTGGAAAGGATTATCTGATTGGCCTTCTACACCAGCATCTGCTCCGCCTACATCACGGTACATAATGCAAACCTGTCCAGTTTTTTGCAGTGCTCTTTTAAATAATTCTGTATGACCATCATGCCAAGGCTGCCAACGTCCAAGCATCTCTACAGTAGGTTTTTTCCAATCAAACATTTTTAATTTTCTCAGCTAACAATTTTATTTCATCATCAGTTAAAAAACTCGTTATGTGCTGGTTAATATTGCTTGGCTCTTCAAACATTTTCGTTGTATCATCAAATTTCTTACTAGTCGAAAGAGATTGTGCATCAAATGGAAGATTATTAATTTCATTAAGTTGATTTAATTTTTCAGTTACTACTCGTCCTTCTTTAATAGTATCCATCCAAATAAGATAATCAGCATCAAATGCTTTTCTTGCTTTCTCTGTAGGTGCTACAAAGTCACACACAACCCATCTTCCATTTTTTTTTCAAAATCTGCAAATGTCTTCATTCTATTTGCTTGTCTCATTCTGCCTTCGATTTCAAAATCCCAATCATTGGCATATTTACGAACAAAATCAGCATTATACCAAGCACAGTTATCCAAATGCTTTACTAGCCTTTCAGATAGCCATGTTTTGCCTGATCCAGGTAAGCCACATATCAATATTTTCATAATTATAATGTTATTAAATATTTATTTTTTTAACGCAATAAATGTTTCATTTTGTTAAAAATTCTTTAAGAACCTATGGAAACATACAAAAACTAATATACATAATTATTTTATTTTGGGAAATATTGGGAATGATCTTAACTAATCCTTTTGCGGAATTATCTTTAAGTGTGCCATCAATTTTAATGCAGTTATTCGTTATAGTTATGATTTCCCTAGTTATAATTGGTACAGTGATTGATATAATCCATAAAAAAAATGTAAAATATTTTTTTCAGAATGCAAAAAAAGCTAAATTACAGGCAAAAAGAGAAGTTAGTGCGGGTGAAAAAACATCTATAGTTCTAAAAACAGTGGCTCATGAAATACTGACAACTTCTGAATTAGGTGCAGGAAAAAGAAGAGTGGCTCATCTACTAGGTATGTACGGAACGATTATTTTTTGGATCTCTTCTGTTATCATGATCTTTTTTTATTCTTCGACAAATATAAACACACCTACTTATTGGCCTGTCTTATGGCACTTAGGAGCATTGATGACCTGTCTTGGAGGGTATTGGTTTTGGTTTTTTTTAAGAGTAGATGTTTCTGCAGAAGCTTTCCCTTGGTACCGCATCATTCAAGCTGACTTATTTGTGTTAGCACTTATTATTACTTCAACTTTAGCCCTCGTATGGTCCTTTTTACAATTCTCAAATATTAATACTTGGGATACCTTATTTTTAGCTTTGTTTGGCTTATCTAACTTAGTTTTATTTGGAGGAGTATATTGGTCTAAATTTGCGCACATGTTTTATAAACCAGGCGCAGCAATCCAAAAAAATTTAGCAGAAGCTGATGGTTCAAGAGATAATCTTCCACTACCTTCAGATAAACCTAAACAATTTGGTTTAGGCATTAAAAGAGAATCACCAAAACATTATTAAAAATATTATGAAAAATATTATTAAAAAAAGGAAAAAATAAAATGTCAACTTTTGTATATATGACTAAATGTGATGGATGTGGACACTGCGTTGATATTTGTCCCTCCGATATAATGCACATTGATAAAACAACTCGT
>JBJKYR010000041.1:0-6130 GCA_045560945.1 Alphaproteobacteria bacterium
TCAATAGATGCTTCAGCTATTTGTTTAGGAGTTATTGGAAGGTCTGGATGTTTACTTACAGTATCGCCAGATCCAGTTACAGCACAACTAATTACAACTTCATTATTCATTTTTGTTAAAAAATGATGTATCTCAGTTATAGGAAATTAACAAGTGTCTATATATCTAAAAACAGGAAAAGTGCTCCCTGAGTGGACTGACTACAATGGCCATATGAATTTGGCATTTTATATCCATCTTTTTGACTCTTCATGGGAAGTATTATTAGAGAAGTTTAACATTGGAGAAAATTCAGCAAAGAATGAAAAAAGAACTACGTTTGCTGTAGAGTCTCATACTACCTATGATATGGAAGTGAAGGTTGGTGATGAAGTAGATATGAATCTAATTTTTTTTGATTTTGATAAAAAAAGATTAGTTTACAAATTGGAAATGATACACAAAAAAGAAAAATATTTAGCATCTACTACTGAAGTTTGTTCCTTATATGTTGATTTAAATTCAAGAAGAGTTACTGAGTTTGAAGATAATAAAAGAGACTTAATTCAATCTTTTGTTGATGAAAATAAAGATAAATTTAATTCAGAAAACTTACATCTAATAAATAAATTAAAAAAATAAACTAAAGACCTAGATAGACGTGTTTGTGAGGTTCTCTATTAAATATTCTGTGAACCATAGGTATAAATTCTTCTAATTTAATAGTATCGTAATTTGGGTCAAAAGAGTTTTGATCATATGTTTCACAAAAATTTATAGTATCCTTATAGAATGGATGACCTATAAATTTTTCCCTTAAATTTCTATCACTTCCATAATGATGGTTGTAATAATATGCTTGAAACAATCCATGTTGTTGAACTATCCAATGAGTTTTTTCTGAAACAAAGGGTCTTAAAACTGCAGCAGAAATTTCTGAATGATTTAATGGTGCTATTTCATCTCCAATATCATGCAAAAGAGAAGCAACAACCATCTCCTCATCTGCCTTATCTCTAAGGGCCCTTGAAGCAGCTTGTAAGGAATGCTCTAATCTTGAAACTTGATATCCACCGAGTGATGAGTCAAGATTCTTTAATATTCTAATTACCCGATCTGCTGTTCCTTCAATATATTTATCTTCAAATTTTGCGAGAAGATCATAATCTTCTTTATCACCATCTTTCATCTCAACAAATTTTACTTTTTCCATCTTAAACCTCTAAATAATAATTATAATATTCTGTGTCTCTTTTATAATCAAGTGATACATATAAAGACTGTGCTTTTTTATTATTTATGGCAGTTGATAATTCAACTATTTTCATTCTTTTTTTAATAGCGTAATCTTTTGCTTTTAACATAAGCATTCTACCATAACCTAATCTTCTATATTTTTGCTCAACATAAAGGTCGTATAAAATTAATTTTTTATTAATATTCAATGAATCAAAGGTTTCATATAATTGAACAAATCCAGCTGCTTCTAATGATTTTGAGTAACAAATAAAAATAGTTGATTCTTTATTTAAAATTCTTTGCTTAATATAATTTGTTGATGCTTTTAGATTTGATTTATATTTATAAAATTGTCTATACAAATCAAATAAGTGCCCAACATCTTTAATGTGTTTAGAAGTTGCTTTTATAATTTTAATTCTCATTTTTTTTAAACAATGATCTTATTATTCCAAATATTATACAAACAATTACAAAACTTGACAAAGTATAAATAAATCCAGAGTTGCCATATATACTCATGTTAAAACCAACTATAATTGGGCCTAAATATTCCCCTAATTCATAAATAATTATAAATAGTGATGTGGCAAAAGCTATATCAGTTACATTAATTCGCTCTCCTAAATAAGCAAGTGTTACAGTATAAAGGCTCGTAGATGCAAATCCGCTTATCATTAGAGCAAAAATAATTAGATATGGATTGGAATTAGAAAAGTTTAATAACATTAACCAACAAATATGAGAGAATAGTAATAAAAAAATAATTATTCTTTTGTTAAAATTATCAGATAAAGCTCCTATAAAAGGCTGACAGAGTACGCCGAATAATCCACCTATAAATATATACAAACCAATTTGTTTATCCGTAAAAAAAATCATTAATCATAAAAGCAGGGAACAAAGCTAAAAAAGATGAATCTTCTATTCCTGCACAAAATATAGCAAAAAATACAAACGGTGATATTGCAAGTATTGAAAATTTCATTTTAGAAGATTGTTCTGGAATAATAACTTGGTTTACATATTTTTTTATACTTATTAGGCTTATAATTTTAAATCCTACCAGTATCATGCATACTGTTAAGGGTATCCTACTTGATGTTCCCATCACTCCAACAATCAATGGACCAAGTGCCAAACCCGTTGTTACAGATGAGTTATAAATACCAATAGATTTACCTCTATTAGAATTATTGGATACAATATTAACCCAAGTATCCATTGTCATCCATGTTAGACCGCCCATAATACCAAATATAAAAAAACACATTGATAAATTAATTGGATGAAAAAACTCAAGCATTAATATGATACATAAGCCTTGAGTTACCGCTGATATAAAAATTATTTTATAAAAACCAAATTTTTTTAAAAGTTTAGTGACAAAAAATCCTGATAATATTAGTCCTAATGGACCAAAAGAGGCGATAGAACCAATTAAAAATTCTGAATAACCTGCATATTTCTGAAGTATTACTAATACAGTATAAAAATAACTAATTATTATTCCTGTACAAAAAGCAACTAATGATAAATATTTTATACTCGAGTTTACAATATTGAAGTCTAAATAGTTTTTTAAACTATTTAGAATCATTTAGTTTGAGACCAGAGCCCCTCGTTTTTTAATTGGTCAATAGTGTTTGAGATTGCTTGATATAACTTTTCAGTAAGCTCATTAATTTGTTCTTTATTTATAATCAGAGCAGGTGAGAGTACGCAAATATGATAAAGAGGTCTAATTATAAGACCTAATTTAATGGATTCTTCATCAATTCTAGATCCTATTGCTTTATCTAAAACTAGTGCTTCCTTGCTGTCTTTATTAATAACACATTCAATACCAGCCATTAGACCCTTACCTCGTATATCTCCCACTATTGGCAGTTCATATAATGAGTTAAGTTTTTCAAAAAAATAGGGTTCAATTTCTTTTACATGTTCTAAGATCTTGTCTCTTTTAAGAATTTCTATATTTTTTAGTGCAGCAGCACAACATGCCGGATGTCCAGAGTAGGTATATCCATGAAAAAACAAAGATGAGTCATCTTTTAAATCAGCTATCAACTTATTTGAAAACAACACTGCTCCTAAAGGTAAATAACCTGATGTAATACCTTTTGCACAAGTTATAATATCTGGCACAACACCAAAAATTTCTTCTGAGGAGAAAAAATGACCAAGCCGCCCAAATCCAGTAACTACTTCATCAGCTATAAAAATAATTTGATTTTTTTTACATACATCATAAATTTTTTTAAAATATCCATCAGGAGGCACAATACACCCTCCAGATGCAAGCACAGGTTCAGCGATAAAAGCTGCAATATTTTCAGCACCTAGTTCTTCAATTTTTTGTTCAAATTCTTTTACTAGTTCATTACAAAACTCTTGAACTGTTTGATCTTTTGACCGTCTGTATGGAAGAGGTGAACTGAGATGATGAATAAAATTTTTTTCAAAATCAAAACTATTTTTTTCTCTGTCTTTACCAGTAATCGATCCAGTTAAATAGGTGCTACCATGGTAAGCTTTATCCCTTGTAATAATATGTTTTTTATTTGGTCTGCCCAATATATTGTTATAAAACATTACAAATCTTAATGCTGTTTCATTGGCCGTTGATCCGTCAGAGGTAAAAAAAACTGTATTTAAATCTCCTGGAGATAGATCTGCTAGTACTGAGGCTAATTCTGCAGAAACTTCATTTGACTCAGAAAAAGGACTACAGTAATCCATTTTTTCAATCTGATTTTTAATTGCTTCCCCAATTTCTTTATTTCCATGACCAATATTATTACACCACATTCCACCTGGGCCATCGATGAATTTATTACCATTTTCATCATACAAATAGATATTATCAGATTTAGTTATTAATTTTCTATTATAAGTACCTCTACTATTAAAATCTTCATAAGGATGAAGTACCAGTTTATCTTTTTCATAAATTTCTGAGATATAATCATTTTTCATTATAAAAATACAGTATCATTCGCTGAATAAGCATTCAATGAAAATTGTATATTTTTATTACTTATCTTGCCATTTAGGATCAGTTTTTTTCACAAATGAAGATGCTCCTTCTTTTAAATCCTGACTGCCATAGACTTTTTTAACAGTTTCTAACGATCTTAGAATTTCAAAAGAAGGTATTTCTTTTTCATTTTCTGTTTCACGCAAAACTTCTTTAATTGAAGAATAAATTAAATTAGGTCCATTTGAAATTTTTTCTGCTACTTCCCAAGCTCTTTTTAATAACTGATCTTTATTAACAATTTCATTAATTAAACCCCAATGCTTAGCTTCTTTTGTATCCATCCATCTTCCAGTCATTAAAAACTCTACTGCTACGTGATAAGGAATTCTTCTTCTTAATTTTATTGTAGCAGCATCTGCAACAACTCCTACATTAATTTCAGGTAATGCAAATGTTGCATGTTCAGAAGCTATTATAATATCTGCTGAAATCATTATTTCAAAACCGCCACCACAAGCAATACCATTTATAGCAGCAATAATAGGTTTGTTCATATTTGGTAATTCTTGCAAACCACCAAATCCTCCTACACCATAATCAGCATCCGCTGCTTCTCCTTCATTAACAGCCTTAAGATCCCATCCTGCTGAAAAAAATTTTTCTCCACCACCAGTAATAATAGCTACTTTAAGATTAGGGTTATCTCTAAAATCAGAAAATATATTACCTAAAATTATGCTTGTCTTAGCATCAATAGCATTAGCTTTTGGTCTATCAATTGTAACTTCAAGAATTGAGTCTATAATTTTAGTTTTGATTGGTTCACTCATAATTCTTCAAAATAATGTATTAGTGCATCTACTGCAAACACACCTTTATTTTTTTTACAAACTATTAGTGGATTAATTTCTATTTCGTGTAATTTATTGATATTTTTTTCAGCAAATTTAGATAATGAAAGTATTGCTTTAATTAAACTATCGATATCCGCTCTATCTTGATTTCTGTAACCAAATAATATCTTACCTATTTTCATATTTTTTAATTCATTTTGAATATCTTTTTTTGTTAATGGTAATAATAAAGTTTTAGTCTCTCTAATTAGTTCTGTATAAATTCCTCCTGCGCCAATTACTATTACAGGACCAAATTCATCATCAATTTTAATTCCTACTAAAATTTCTATTAGTGAATCTTTGACCATTTTCTCTAATAAAATTTGATTTTTAAATTTTTTTGTTTTGGACACTAATTCATTAATATTTTTAATATTAGTTATGACACCATTATGTTCAGATTTGTGAAAAATTTGGTTTGAGTGAATTTTAGCAACTAATGGAAAACCAATTTTAGCACTATCTTTTTTTAATTTAATTTTATTTGAAATTATTCCTTTAGGGGTTTTAATTCCAATTTTTTTTAGAAATTTTTTTGACTCAAATTCAGAGTAAGTTTTAATATTTTTATTATTATTCTTCTTTATTTTATAGTTTTTTACAGCAGATTCATTCTTCCAAATACTTCCAATTTCTATTGCTTTTTTAATTGTGAATAAAGCCTCTTTCATTCCTTGAAGAGGTGAAATTCCATTATTAATACATTTATCTCTAATATGTTTTGGCATTGTGTCTGATAATGAAGAGATGAGGCTTCCATTTTTATATTTTTTTGCAACTTTTATAAATTTATCAACTATTGCATCCCACTCATCAGTATCGCATTTTTCCATATTTGGAAAATCAAGCATTAGGCTTATTGAACTAAAATTATTTTTAAAAAAAATTTTGAATGTTTTTTCAATATTATCAGGATCATTCCAGTTATATGTTTGCATATCGAAAGGATTAGAAACTATTACACCTGGATGATTTACTTTTTTTAGATCAGTTTTAATTTGTGGTTTAATTTTTCCAAATTTTAAATTTAAAG
>JBJKYR010000042.1:0-5998 GCA_045560945.1 Alphaproteobacteria bacterium
AAGCTAATGAGCCTTGGGGACCAGGTGGAGTAGATATTATGCCTCATATGCCTAACACGCCTGAGCGTTTAAAGGTTTCTATCGTTAGTGATCCACAATGGTGGTCTGATAACGGTGCAGAAATTAATGAGCGTTATTCAGCGTGGATGGGTAACTAAGCTTGATAAAGTAACTAAATTAATTTAATTTAAAGGCGAGATTTATCTCGCCTTTTTTATTTTTGGAGGTTTCTATTTCTACTGCAGAATTATTGACAACTGACGGCGTACCTTTAAAGCAAAGTCTTAAAAAAGCAGAGCGCAAAAACAAAATAAGAGCTTTTCTTTTAGTTTTTCCTTTATTGTTATTCATCATCGTCACTTTTGTAATGCCGATTGGTGATATGTTATTAAGAAGTGTTGATGATACTCAAATTAATACTGTCTTCCCTAATACATTTGAAGAGTACAAAAAATGGAATAAAGAAATAGACGAACTTCCTTCTGAGGAAGTCTATAAAGCTTTATTTGAAGAATTAGCATATGGAGATAAAATTCAAGTTGGAAGAGCCCTAACGAGAATGAATTACTCTAAGTCTGGATGGAAAAGTTTGATAAAAAATACATCTAGAGCAATTAAGAAAGCAGTTAAGAAAAATGAATTTCCTGACTCGTACAAAGATTTTTTAATAACTGCTAATGAAAAGTGGGCGGACCCAACTTTTTGGTATGCCATGGGTCAAATGGTAAACAATCAGACTCCAATTTATTACTTTAATGCAATCGATATGACTTATGATCAGGATCAAAATGTCATCAGGCAAGAGGAAAATAGAAGAGTTTATGTTCAGACTTGGATTAAAACATTAAAAGTAAGTGTTTATGTAACTTTATTTTGTTTGATATTAGGTTTTCCAGTAGCCCATTTATTAGCAAATTTACCTCTTCGTTATAGTAATCTTCTCATGATTTTTGTGTTACTTCCTTTTTGGACATCTTTATTAGTGAGAACAACTGCATGGATTGTTATGCTTCAACAACAAGGCGTAATTAATGGAATATTAGTATGGGTTGGCATTCTGAATGATGATGGAAGACTTTCAATGGTATATAATGAAACCGGAACACTCATTGCTATGACTCAAATATTATTACCTTTTATGATACTTCCTTTATATAGTGTTATGAGAGTAATACCTAAAAGTCATATGAGAGCAGCGCAAAACTTAGGCGCTAAACCAGCAACTGCATTTTGGAAAGTATATTTACCTCAAACTGTTCCTGGTATGAGCGCTGGCGGATTGTTGGTTTTTGTATTAGCAATTGGATATTTTATAACACCTGAATTGGTAGGTGGAAAAGATGGTAAATTGATAGGTAGCTGGATAGCTTATCATCTTAAAACAACTTTAAACTGGGGTTTATGTGCAGCTCTTGGAGCAATACTTCTTGGAGTAATGCTTATTTTTTATTGGCTTTATAATAAAATTGTTGGCATAGATAATATTAAACTAGGATAGATATGGCATTACCAAGTTACGCAACACCTGTACAAAGAACTTATTACTATGCATATTTATTTTTTTGTGGTGTTGTCTTCTTTTTTCTTGTTGCTCCTTTAATTGCAATTGTGCCTCTTTCATTCAGTGTTTCTCCATTTATGGTATTTACTGATGGTATGCTTTCATGGCCTCCAGATCCAGACGCATGGTCATTAAGATGGTATCAAAATATGATTGGTAACTGCAGTGCTGATGTAGTTTCTTCTACAGTACCTTGTTCACATAAATGGATGACAGGAACAGTAAATAGTTTCTTCATAGGATTAACAGCAACATTTATTGCTACCACTCTAGGTACTATAGCTGCTCTTGGCCTTAGTAGACCACACATGCCATATAAAGGTATAATAATGGCTATACTTATTTCTCCAATGATAGTGCCTTTGATAATTACTGCTGCTGGGATGTTCTTTTTTTATGCTAGAATAAATCTTGTTTACACATTTACTGGTGTTATCCTTGCCCATGTAGCATTAGCAACTCCTTTTGTAGTAATTACTGTTACTGCAACTTTAGTTGGCTTTGATATGAATATGGTTAAAGCATCACAAAGTTTAGGAGCAAGACCTGTTAGAACTTTTTTTAAAGTAATAATGCCTTTGATTTTACCTGGCATTATATCAGGTGCTTTATTTGCATTTATTACTTCGTTTGATGAAGTTGTAATAGTTATGTTTATGGCAAGCTTAGATCAACTTACAATTCCAAAACAAATGTGGGCGGGAATTCGTCAAGAAATAAGCCCAGTTATTTTATGTATGGCGACTTGCTTAGTAGCACTATCTATTTTTTTATTAACTACAGTCGAATTATTACGAAGACGATCAGAGCGATTACGCGGCATTAAATCAAGGTAAATTAAAATGACTAAACCGCATATTGCTGTGGTAGGTGCTGGAATAATTGGTATCTGTTCAGCATATTTTTTAAATAAATCTGGTTTTAAAGTAACATTAATTGATAAAAATGAACCAGGTTCTATGACAAGCTACGGCCATGCTTGTACATTTGCTGATTATGCATGTATCCCTGTTAATTCACCAGATTTATTCAGAGAGATTCCCTCAATGTTATTAAGAAGTGATGGGCCATTAGCGGTTGATTTTTTATATACTATTAAAAACTTAAGTTGGGTTTTGAAGTTTTTACAAAACTGTACAACTGAAAAAGTTAAATACATATCTAATTCTTTAGGAAATTTACTTAATAATGCAAGCACAAGTTATGATGAAATTTTTTCAGATGTAGATGTTTCTCAATATATTAAAAATGAAGAAGCTTTGTATTTATTTGAAAATGAAAATGAATTTTTAAAAGCATCAATAACGAATAAAACAAGAGAAAAAAATGGTGTTAAGATAAAAACTCTATCCAAAAATGAAATATTAGAACTTGAACCTAATCTTGCGCCAGTTTTTTTTAACGGTCAACTTTTTATAGGTTCACGGCATACTACTGATCCATTAGCTATAAGTAAAAAAATTTTTGAGTCATTTATTAATAATGGAGGTAAATTCGTAAAAAATAATGTTGAAAACATTATTCCTAATGAATCTAAGGTTACAGTTAGTTACAAAAATGAAAATTTTAGTTTTGATAAAGTTGTTATTTCTGCCGGTTCATGGTCAAAAAATTTAACGAGAAAATTTGGAGATGATTTACCGCTAGATACTGAAAGAGGGTATCATGTTTTGTTTAATAATTATGAATTGATAAATAGGCCATTAGGGTGGTCTCAAAGTGGTTTTTATCTTGTTCAGTTAGCTGAAGGTTTAAGGGCTGCTGGAACTGTGGAAATTGCAGGTTTGTTAAAACCAGAAAATAAAAAAAGAACAAAAATGATAGAAAATCAGGCTAGAAAATTATTACCTCAACTTAAGGAGGTTAAAAGTACTTGGTTGGGATTTAGACCTACTATGCCAGACTCTTTGCCAGTTATTGGGCAATCACAAAAAAATAAAAATATTATTTATGGATTTGGTCATCAGCATATAGGTTGGACACTTGGTGCAGTAACTGGAAAAGTTATTAATTCTATATGTAATGATAGAATACCAAATATTAATATTAAACCTTTTAGTCCAAGTCGCTTTAATTAATCTAAGCTTATTCCTACGTTTTTAACTTGTAGATAAGATTTTAATGCATCTACTCCTTTTTCCCTACTGTATCCAGATTGTTTGTAGCCCCCAAATGGAGTTGCATGATTGCCCGCGAACCATTTATTAACATAAACTTGGCCTGACTCTAATTTACTTGCAGTCCAAGATGCTTTTTTCAAATCTTTGGTAAAGACTCCTGCACCTAATCCAAAATCAGTATCATTAGCAATATGAATAGCTTCATCTTGATCTTCATATTCAAGAACAGATAAAACAGGGCCGAATATTTCTTCTCTTGCTACAGACATATTTTGTTTTGCATTATTTAAAACAGTTGCTTCCATGAAATAGCCTTCGCGGTCAGCTCTTTTACCTCCATGAACTGCTTCTGCTCCTTGTTGAATTCCTGACCTTGCATAACCTTCTACTTTTTCAAGTTGTTTTTCAGAAATAATTGGTGTCAATCCAGTTCCTTCTTCATAACCCGGACCAACTTTAAGAGATTTACTCAAATCTACAAGCTTATCAATTAATTCATTCTTAACTGATTTATGAACAACTAATCTTGACATAGCTGTACAAATTTGACCAGCAACTCCAAATATACCGTGACGTGCACTTTCTACAACTTGATCCAGATCTGCATCTTCATAAACTATACCAGCTGATTTTCCACCAAGTTCAATAACTGCAGGAATTGCTTTATCAGCACAAGAATGCAATATTTTTTTTCCTGTAGCTACGGAACCAGTAAAGACCACATGATTTACATCAGGGTGAGATACTAAATAAGACCCTGCTTCATTTCCATAACCACAAATTATATTAACTATGCCATTTGGGACACCTGCATTTTCTATAGCTTTGGCAAAAAAAGTAGCAGATAGAGGAGTTAGTTCAGCTGTTTTTACAATTGTAGAATTTCCTGTTGCGAAAGAACATGCAAGAGATCTACCAACCATTGATATAGGAAAATTCCATGGAACTATATGCGCAGAAACACCGAAAGGTTCTAAAACAGTATAATCAAAAACTGTTGGTGAAATAGGAATTGTTTTTCCCTCTAGTTTATCAGTAAGGCCGGCATAGTAATCAAACATGTCCGCAACATCATTGAATTCTTTAATAGCCGAACCCAGCATTTTACCATTTTCATAGCAAAGTATTTTACCACCTTCATCAGCTATTTTTCTAGTTTCATCTGCAATACGGTGCATTAGTTTAGCTCTTTCAAGTAATGGCATGTCAACCAGGACTCTTGAATTAAAGGCTGCTTTTGCAGCAGATACTGCAAGGTCTACTTCGTTCTTTTTAGCACAAGAGATTTCTCCTATAATTTTACCTGTAGCTGGATCATCAACTTGAATAATATCTTTGGATTCACTTTCTAACCATTTGCCGTCAATATAATTTTTATAAAGTTTCATAATTCTTTGTTTGAAAATGTTTTGTTAATCTGTATTCTTTATCACAAAAAACATGCCAAATATAATTAAAAGTTACATAAAATTTATCGATTATATAAGTCTTAAGACTGGAAGAGCTACAATGTACCTTGTATTTGTCATGATGTTTATTTTAATTTTATCATTTGTAACACGTAATATTATTAACATACCTCTAATATGGATAATAGAAATGGCACAGTTTGTAATGACTGGATACTATCTTCTAGGTGGAGGATATTCTCTTTTATCTGATGATCATGTTAGAATGGATTTAATTTATAGCAGGTTAAAAGATAGAACTAAATCTTTGTTGGATATGATAACAAGTGTATTTTTAATTACCTATCTAGTAATTTTGTTAATAGGAGCTTACTCCAGTTTACAATACACCATTCAAACTAACCAAAGACTTTTTACAGCATGGGCTCCTTATGTTTGGCCAATAAAATCCGTTATGTTATTTGGTATTTTATTGATGTTGTTACAATCAATTTCAATATTTTTTAAAGATTTAGCAAAAACTTTTAATCTGGAGATTAAATGATAGCAGATTATGTAAGTTATGAAATGATAGCTATTACGATGTTTGCAACTATGTTGTTAATGTTGTTGACTGGTCAAAGAGTTTTTGGAGCTATTGGTTTTGTAGCAGCCATGGCTGCATTATTACTATGGGGAGATGGTGCTGTACAAATGCCTTACACAGCATCATGGAAATTATTTAAGTGGTATCCAATGCTGACTTTACCATTATTTATTTATATGGGTTACATGATATCTGAGTCAGGCATTGCTGATGATTTGTATAAAATGTTTCATGTTTATTTTGGTGGCATAAAAGGTGGTTTGGCAATTGGTACAATGGGAATGATGGTTGCAATCTCTGCAATGAATGGTTTGAGTGTTGC
>JBJKYR010000043.1:0-5693 GCA_045560945.1 Alphaproteobacteria bacterium
GGGGAGAAAGGATTCGAACCTTCGACCCCCTGGTCCCAAACCAGGTGCGCTACCAGGCTGCGCTACTCCCCGAAAAAACTTGTTATATTCATAAAATTTTGAAAAACAATTAATTAGTTTGTATTTCTATATGAATATACTTATATTGCACTTAGGGGTGCTTAAATGCTGAGATTTATACCCTTTAAACCTGATCTGGATAATGCCAGCGGAGGAAAAAATGCAATTTATTTACGTTACTCTATCACTTTTGCTTTTTACTACTGTAGTCAAAGCTGAAAAACTTACAATTTACACTTATGATTCATTTGTATCTGAATGGGGCCCAGGTCCTATCATTGAAAAACAATTTGAAGAAACTTATCAAATTGATTTGGAACTAGTTGCTGTTGATAGTGCTGCCACGCTTTTAAATAAAGTCATTTTAGAAGGAAGTAACACCAAGGCAGATATTGTATTGGGCTTAGATATGAATTTATTTGAATCTGCGAAAGAATCAGATTTGTTTGACAAACATTCATTAACAAATCTTAATGATAAACTAAATCTTCCCATTAATTGGGAAAGCAAAGTATTTGTTCCATATAATTTTGGATACTTTGCTTTTGTCTATAATAATAAAAACTTAAAAAACCCACCAAAATCAATGGATGAACTAATCAATTCAACAGAAGCAAAGATTGTAATTCAAGACCCAAGAACATCAACTCCTGGATTAGGATTATTGACTTGGATGAAAGCACTATATGGAGATGAAGCACAGAGTAATTGGTCAAAATTAAATAAAAAAATTATTTCTGTTACCAAAGGGTGGACAGATGCTTATTACAATTTTTTTATGACAGGTGAAGCAGATATCGTATTGAGTTATACTTCATCACCTGCAGCCCATATTATGTTTGAAGAAAACTATGATATCTCAGCATCTACTTTTGTTGAAGGTAATTATATATCAGTTGAATTTGCAGGTATTTTAAAAAGTTCTACAAATAAGGAAATGGCTAATAATTTTCTTAATTTTATGCTTTCAGATGATTTTCAATCAATCATTCCTTCAACAAATATTATGTATCCAGTAACGAATATAAAACTTCCTGATGCATATAATGGATTAGAAATTCCAACACCTCTTCAATTAAAACCTAAAGATATAAATGATAACAAAGAAAAATGGATTGATGAGTGGCTTAATGCATCATAAATTAATTGTATAATAAGTATAATTTAACAGTATTAAGTTTTTTCTTCTTAATACTGTTATTTCCTTTCTTAGGAATTTTTTCGAAAATAAATTATGATGTACAAGAAATAAAATTTTTTTTAAAAAACTCATATACGCAAAGAATAATTTTTTTTTCTTTTTACCAAGCGTTTTTATCTGCATTTATTAGTTGCATATTAGCTATTCCATTTGCCCTTGCACTTAATAGACATAAAGATCATAGATTAATTCAATATATTATTTCTATATGTGGTTTTTCTTTTGTTATCCCATCAATATTAATTGTATTTTCTGTTGTAAAAATATTTGGCTTTAATGGTGTTTTAAATAAATATTTTAGTTTTTATGAGTTACTGTCAATTAAATCGATATACGGCTTAAAAGCAATTTTAATTGCACATGTGATTTTAAACACCCCCTTTGCTACAAGATTATTTGTTCAAAATCTTAATAATATTCCAAGAAATTATTATGAAATTTCTAAATCTATAAATCTTAATTTTCTAGGGAATATTTTAAAATTAGAACTACCGATTATAAAACAAAGTTTATTTGCTGTTTTTTCAATAATATTTTCTCTTTGTTTTTTAAGCTTTGCTATCGTTATGGCACTTGGTGGTAGTCCTAAAAATTCAACTTTGGAGGTTGCAATATTTCAATATGCTCTATTTGATTTAAATTTTAATAAAGCGATATTATTAAGTTTTATTCAAATATTCATATGTATAACATTTGTTTTTATTGGATTTTATAAATTTAAAGGATCAAATTTTTTTGAAGTTGGTGCTATTAAATATAAACATCCTCATAAAAACAAAAGTATAATTAAATTTATTGATTATTTGCTTATTTTATTTTTTATTTTTGTTTTATTCTCACCTATATTCGTAATTTATACTGAATTTTTAAAATCAATATTCTTAAAAGTAAATTTAACCAATACATTCATTCATGCCTTTAAAAATTCTATATTAATTTCTTTATTAACAGGAGTAATTGTAAGTATTTTTGGACTACTTATTAGTTATTTAGTAGTCATTAATCATAAGAATTTCTTTCTTCAACAATTATTGCTATTGACCAGCTCTATTATACTAATTATTTCTCCAATAATTTTTAGTCTTGGTTATTTTATTTTCTTTCAACCTATAATTAACTATTCTTATATAAAAGTTTTTTTAGTAATATTAATTAATGTGATTTTTCTTCTTCCTTTTGCAATCTTAATCTTTTTTAATAACTTAAAAAATTTATATTTAAGTTTTAATGATTTTAGAAAAACTTATCGAATAGATTTAATTAGTTATGTAAAAATTATATTTCCTTTATTAAGAAAAAATTTTTTATATGTATTTTCTTTTTCTACAGTAATAACTTTTGGGGATTTTACAATTATTTCTTTTTTTAGAAGTGAAAATTTTGAAACACTGCCATCTTACTTATTTAAATTAATATCTACCTATCAATTTAATGAAGCTTCTTTTGTAGCAGGTACTATTTTATTCTTAAGTATGGTTATTTATTTTATTATAGATAATTTTAATTACCAAGGAAGACCTGACATAACTACATGAACATAAATACTTGCTATATATCCTAAAAAAATTACAGGAGTCCATTTTAAATGACCAAAGAAAGTATAATAACCTCTAGCTTGACCCATTAACGCTACTCCAGCAGCTGAACCAATTGATAACAGGCTTCCCCCTACTCCTGTAGTTAAAGTAACTAATAACCATTGGTCAATAGACATCTCAGGTCTCATAGTGATTACTGCAAACATAACAGGAATATTATCTACTATGGCAGATAACACCCCAACAATAGCATTAGCAATAGTAGGGCCCATACCATCATATAAAATTTCAGACATAAGAGATAGGTAGCCAATAAAACCAAGTCCACCTACACTTAGAATCACACCAAAGAAAAATAGTAATGTATCCCATTCGGCTTTGGAGATTTTTCTAAAGAAATCAAATTTTGTATCCTCAACTGAAGGATTATGAGTAATTTTTAAATAAAATGAATATAAACCTAAAAGGCCAAGTCCAAACATCATACCCAGCATTGGAGGCAAATGTAAAATATTATGAAAGTTTACTGCACTAAATATTGTTAAAAGACCAAGGAAAATGATCATTCTCCCTCCTCTTTTCATAAAAACTTTTTCAGAACTTACTTTAGGACTTTCTTTTGGAATAAAGAAGTACATAATTGCTGCAGGAATTATATAATTAATTACTGAAGGAATAAAAATATTAAAAAAAGTAAAAAATTCAACAATACCAGCTTGCCAAACCATTAAGGTGGTTATATCTCCAAAAGGACTGTAAGCACCTCCAGCGTTAGCAGCTATTACAATATTAATACAACCTAATGAAAGAAATTTACTGTTACCTTTTCCACAAGCCATTAAGACAGAACACATAACTAGAGCTGTGGTTAAATTATCTGCAATAGGAGATAAAAAAAAAGTAATTATACCAGTAAATACAAATAACTGTCTGAAACTAAAACCTCGAGATGTTAGTTGGTATCTAACTACATCAAAAACTTTTCTTTCTTCTAATGCGTTAATATAAGTCATAGCTACTAGTAGAAACAAAAATAACTCTGCAAATTCAAGAATGTTATGTTCAAGAGCATGCTCAATCTCTTTTCCATAAGATTTATCACCAGAAAAATAGAAAGCGATAATACCCCATATGATAGCAGCAGATAAAATAACTGGTTTTGATTTCCTTAGATGACTAAATTCTTCAGCCATAACAACAGCATATGCAACAAAAAAGACTGCTAAGCTTAAAAAGCCTACATAAGAAGTTGTTAAATTAATTTCCATATTTTAAACTAAAATTAATAACCATTTTTTCAATCCCGAAGTCATATAAATTATTGTGCATTGCTTCGTCAATAAAAAGTGACTTTTTAGGATTATTAGCTTTATTAAAAAGTAATATGCTATGGAAATGTGGGACAACCTCATCTTTAGCGCCACTAATTATCAATAAAGGTGATTTAATTTGATCTATTTTACTGAGATTATCAAATTTATCTCTAACTAGTAATTTAGTTGGATAAATTTTATATCTTTTATTAGCTACATCAGCAATTGATGTAAAAGGAGCCTCAAGAACAGTACACAGAAAATTATACTTTAAATTTAGATCAACAGCTACACCTGAGCCAAGTGACTCACCATAATTGATTATATCTTCTGTATTAAATTTAGTATTTTTTAATATCCACTCTATTGTAGCCTTGCCGTCTAAATATAGATTTTTTTCAGTTGGAATTCCTTCATTTCCACTATAGCCCCTCCAACCTACAATTAGGGTAGAGAAGCCTGCGTCATTATATCTTCTGATACGATAAGCTCTTTCTCCAATATCAAATGAATTTCCATGAAAATATACCAAGATTGGTTTATCTAGCTGACCTTTGAAAAACCAAGCTAAAAGACTAATATTATCTTCGGTCAATATGTGTACTTCATTAATTCCTTCTAAACCATAATTTTCAGGAGGTTGAGGCTTACTACATTTATTAAAAATAATTCTTCTCTGGAAAATATACAGAAGAAAACCAAAAAAAATATATAGAAAAATCAGAAAAAATATGTAAATCATAAAATATAAATATACATATAACATGCCTGCATCAATAGAAGTATATAATCCAATGAGCGCCTATAACAGTGCTATTAACACATTAGAAAAAAATGGAATTAGAGCGACGAAACAAAGAAGAGTGTTAGCTAAAATTATTTTTGACAAAGGTAAAAGACATATATCTGCAGAAAATTTATTTGATGAAGTAAAAAAAGAAGAAAGAAAAATATCAATGGCAACAGTATATAACACCCTTAAGCAATTTACCAATTTAGGACTAATAAAGGAAATTGTTGTAGATCAAAATAAATCACTGTACTGCAATAACAATCAAAGTCATTATCATTTGTATATTGAAGATGAAGGCAAAGTAATTGATATTCCAACCAAAAATATTGACTTAGACATTCCATCAATACCAGCATGTCTACAACTACATGACATTGATGTTATCGTCAGAATAAGAACGCTAAAAGATAAAAAAAGTTAGTTAAAATGTCCGATAAAAAGTTGTGGTCTCCCTCCACAACAAGAAATAACATTAATAAATTTACAAACTATATAAATAAAGAAGTAAATATAAATTCATATGATGATTTACATAGATGGAGCATAGAGAAAAAAGAAATATTTTGGGATAAGATTTGGCAATTTACAAATATTATAGGTGAAAAAAAAAATATAATTTTTAGAGATTCAGAAAACTTTATTGAAACAAAATTTTTTGAGACTTCTGTTTTAAATTATGCTGAAAATTGTCTTCAAAATAATAATGATGATGATGCTATAATATTTTATAATGAACAAAAAATTTCAAAACGAGTAAGCTGGAAACAATTAAGGTCAAATGTATTTAA
>JBJKYR010000044.1:0-5690 GCA_045560945.1 Alphaproteobacteria bacterium
ATATGATTGAAGATCTAGGTTTTGAATTACCTGCTTTTGGAGATTCATATACTGTTGATGAATGGGTAGCTATAGGTAAAGCTGCTAAAGCTAAAGGTCTTGATGGATTAATGTTTGGTCCAGTTGAATCTTGGTGTGTTTTAGATGGTTTTGCAAATTTTGTTAATCAACAAAATGATGCTTATCCTACAGATGTTTTAGGTCAAGCTTATGATGGTGAGATTTCTTGGGATCAACCAATGTTTAGGGATGCACTTAATGCATACAAAACTATGCACGACAATGGTGTGTGGAGAGCTGATTCTCTAAGTATGGATTATCAAGTTCAAGCTTGGGGTAAATGGATCGATAGAGAAGGTGTTGGTATTTATTGCAATGGAGATTGGTTTATTTCTTCTGCTCCAGCAGAATATAACACCGCTGATAGCCTTGGCATAACAATGATGTCATACCCTAAAATATCTAGCGATTCTCCTATGACTTATAATAAAGCTACAGGAACTAACCTAGGCATAAATGCTAATTCTCCTAATAAAGATTTAGCAATGGAATTTGTAAAATTAACAAACAGTCCAAGTGCCTCAATGACATTTGCTGGCTATGGTCAAATTCCTGCAAACCTTGCTGCGGTAGACATGGCTGCACTTGCTGCATCACCTAACCTATTGTTTAATGATGGTATCAAAATGTTAGCAACAGAAGGTAGAAATACAAATATTTACTACTCTCAAGCTGAACCAATGAAGCATCTTTATGATGGAATCATGGAAATGTTCTTAGGTGTAACAACAGTGGATGAAGTCATTGAAAAAATGAATAAAGAAACTGGATACAGCGGTTAATTTTCTATAATCAGTAGGGGTTTATATTTTATAAACCCCTATTTTTTTTGACCGATAATGATTTACAAAACATTTCAAATTAAAACCTTATTATATTTACTTCCAGCATTATTTATTTTTTTAGTTTTTAATGTATTACCTGGACTTACTTCTTTAGCATTAAGTTTTTTTGATTTTACTGGTTTTGAAACTAATCTATTTAAAAAATTTGTGGGCTTTGATAATTTTGTAAAAATATATGAAGATAAATATTTTTGGATAGCTTTAAAAAATACATTTTTATTAGTTTTTGGCGCAGTATTTATTCAAACTGGAATAGCTTTAATGCTTTCTATATTTATTTTTTTTGGAAATTTTAGATTTTCTGTTTTAATTAGATCAATTATATTTTTTCCTTGTGTTTTAGCGCCAGTTTCAGTTGGTTTAGTTTGGAAAAAAATACTTGAGCAAGACGGAGTTCTAAATGCAATTTTAGGTTTAGATTTTTCATGGTTATCATCAGTAAGTTTAGTAATGTGGCTCATAATAATGGTAAATACATGGCAATGGATTGGTTATAGTCTAGTCATTTATTATGCTGGACTTCAAAGCTTAAATATTGAATTATTGGAAGCGTCTGACATAGATGGTGCCAACTGGAGCCAAAAAATTTTTTCAATCGTTATTCCTCTATTATGGCCAACAACAATTTTAAATATGATTTTAAATTTGATTGGAGCCTTTCGAGCATTTGATATTGTTTATGTTTTAACAAGGGGAGGACCAGCTCATTATTCTGAAGTATTGGCTTCTTATTTATATTATTACTCTTTTGCTGCAGGCGGTCCAAATAAAATGGGTGTAGGTGCTTCTGTTGCATTCGTAATTTTTGCTTGTATTTTAACTATAGCGTTAGCAAGAATAATTGTGTCTAAAAGAATTGAGAGAAATTAAGAATGAAAGACTCATTGCAAAATAACTACGGAGCAACTTTTAAAAGAAGTCCTGTCTTTTATATTTTAACCAGAATTGTCATTTTATTTTTTATGATAATTATAATTTTTCCATTACTTTATACTTTATCACTATCTGTTCGTTCACCTGACACAGTTTATAGCGCAAGGTATTTTTTAATACCCTATGAATTTTCTCTACAAAATTATTATGATGCTTTTTTTTATGCTGAAGAAAGATTAAAAGTTTCTTTTCCAAGAATGTTTTTGAATAGTGTGATAGTAACTACATCATCTGTCTTCTTAATCATCTCATTATCTATATTTGCAGCTTTTAGTTTTAGTCATTTGCGCTTTCCCATGAAAGAAAGTTTATATAATGTTATGATAGCAAGTGTAGCAATGCCAGCTCAAGTTTTGTTAATCCCATTGTTTTATTTGCTAATTTATTTTGGAATTATTAATACATACACAGCTGTTATTCTTGCATATGCTGGTTTTCTGATACCAATTGGTATTTTAATTTTAAGAATGTTTTTTGAGCAGATACCAGGAGAATTGACAGAAGCAGGTATCGTTGATGGGGCAAGTGATTTTCAACTTTTAATGAGAATACTTCTGCCTTTAGCTAAACCAGCCATTGCCACTTGTGTAATTCTTTTGTTTCTTGATACATGGAATGAATTTATTTATGCAATGATTTTTATGCAAGATCCCACTATTCATACAGTCCCAGTAGGATTAGCTAAAATTGGAACGAGTAGGTATCATATTAATATTGGGACATATAGTGCTTCAGTGATGATAACCATAATTCCGGTAATGTTAATTTTTGCGATTTTTCAAAGATGGTTTATTGCAGGTATGACAATGGGTGCATTAAAACATTAAAATTTTTTCAACTACAAATTCAAAAGAGGTTTTATTATAAACTTACTTTGTAAATTTTTTGAGCATTTCCGTTTCCAATTGCAAGTGCTTCATCTTCAGATAGAGATGAAAGTATATTTCTTGTAACAGAAATCCATTCTTGAATTCCTTTCCCAAGGTTTACAACAGGCCAATCGCTCCCCCAAACCATTCTATTTGGACCAAAACATTCCAAAGCGTGGTCAACATAAGGTTGAATTGTTTCCTGTGAAGAAGTTCCAGGAGCGCAGTAAGCCATTAATCCAGAAAGTTTACATGTCACATTAGGTAATTCTGATAATTTTTTCATATCCTTACCCCACTGATCTATCTCACCAGCAGCTATTGATGGGACACCGCAATGATTTAAAACTAAATTTGTTTCATCACACTTTTTTGCAAAATCATAAGCTATCGATAACTGTGAAGAAAGATAGCAGAGATCAAAGGGCTTTCCAGCTTGGCCAATTTTTTTAACATTGTTAATAAATGTCTGTGCTTGAGAAGTCTCATCAGGCATAACGTGTAAAATACGTCTGTAACCAGCGGCATTCATCTCAAGTGTTTTTTCAAACCAACTATTAAATTCATTATCATCTTCAGGTCTAATAGAAACAATTAACCCTTTAATATTATTACTAGCATCTTCAGCTAAGCTTTGGACAAATTTAGCCTCATTTTGGTAATCAGGATCATCAGCTGCTGTTTCCATAAATAGAGTGCCCCCTATTCCTTGGCCTTCTGTAAGCTTGAAATAATCTCCAATAGTAAAATTATCTTCTGCAAGTGGTGGTATATCTTTCGCCCAGCTATAGCCAGCGACATCTCGGTAAACTAAATGTTGATGCGTATCTAATAATTTGATCATATATTTATTCTAACATAAATTTTTTTTGTGTAAAGATTATGTATAAGGAGTAATATTATAAATATATTAAATAATATCAATTTTTATGAAAATTCTTTTAACGGGAGGAGCTGGATATATAGGAAGTCATGTTTTACTCTCTATTATAGAAAATAAACATGAAGTAATTGTAATTGATGACCTTTCCACAGGAAACAAAAAACTTATTCCTGAGAATATTAAATTAATTAATACAAATATTAATAATTCAGAGAAAATTTCCAATTTATTAGAGGAAGAAAATTTTGATTTACTTCTTCATTTTGCTGGTTTTATTCAGGTAGAAGAGTCAGTTCAAAATCCTGATAAATATTTTAAAAATAATACTGATAACGCAATTGAACTTTTTGAAACTTGCTACAAACATAATTTACAAAATATTATATTTTCTTCAACAGCAGCGGCTTATGGAAACCCTAGCAATAATGAATCAATAAGAGAAGATGAAACTCTTACCCCTCTTAATCCTTATGGAGAATCAAAAGTTAAAACAGAAGAATATTTGTTAAACAACAAAGATAAATTTAACTCGATTATATTAAGATACTTTAATGTTGCTGGCTCTGATCCTAAATTAAGGTCAGGTCTTATTTCAAATTCACCAACACACTTAATTAAGATTCTAAGTGAAGTTGTGGTTGGAAAAAGAGAAAAAATTTCCATATACGGAAATGATTATAATACTGAAGATGGGACAGCAATTAGAGATTATATTCACGTTAGTGATCTAGCAAATATTCATTTAGAGGCAGCAAAATATTTATTAGAAAATCAAATTAGCAATATATTCAATTGTGGGTATGGAAAAGGCTACTCAGTGTTAGAAGTAATAAATGTTGCTAAAAAAATATATGGAGAAAAAATAAAATTCGAATATGATAATAGACGGCCAGGAGATGCAGAAAAATTAATTTCTAATGTTGATAAACTTCATCAACATATAAATTGGAAACCAAAATTTGATAATTTAGATTTAATCATTCAAACTGCTGTTGAGTGGGAAAAAAAAATAAATGAAAAAAATATATAAAAGAGAATTTGAAAGAAAAGATAAAAGACATTTACTTCTCTTTGGTTATGAGGAGCATAAAGAAATAGCTTCTGTAGAACTAGGAATTACTCCTTTACCTAGTCCACATATGAGGTGGAATCCTGCAAGACAAGAATGGGTAACTTATTCTGGAACCAGAAAAGTAAGAACCGCTTTCCCACCAGACGAATATTGTCCTTTATGCCCTGGTGCAGAATTAAATTCTGCAACAGAAATACCTTTTAAAAATTTTGAAGTTGCAATTTTCCCAAATAGATGGGCTAGTTTTAATACTAATGATGATCACATATCTATCGATTGCTTAAGCGTAAAACCATCAAATGGAGAATGTGAAGTAGTGGTCTATTCTTCTAAACACTTGGATACAATCGCTCAGATGCCATTAAGCAGAATAGAGCTTTTATTTAATGCTTGGTCAGATCGTTACATCAAACTACTAGAAAGAGATGATATTCAATATGTAATGCCTTTTGAAAATAGAGGGATAGAATGCGGTGTTACGCTTCATCATCCACATGGACAAATTTATGCCTATCCTTTTATTCCTCCAGTAATTAAAAAAGAAATAGAAGCATTTAATAAAGAGAATTTTATTAAAAAATTAATGAAAGATTTAGAAAAAAATTATTTTGTTTACCAAGATGATCATGTCATTGCTGCTGTGCCACCATTTGCAAGATACGCTTATGAGATATGGATAATTCCAAAAAGACAAATAGCAGGACCTTGGCAATTTACTGACCAAGAATATAATTCTTTTGCTATTGCTCTTCAAAAAGTAGTTAAGGGATATGATAGTTTTTTAGGTAGAAGATGCCCATATATAATGGGATTGCATGCTGCCCCAAATTTAGAAGATGATAATTTTCATTTTCATATAGAGTTTTATCCCCCTTTAAGACATGGTGATAAACCCAAAGTATTAGCTGGCTCAGAGTCAATGGCTGGGGTATTCATTATGGATGTTTTTCCTGAAGAGACTGCAATTGAGCTTAGAAAGTTTATGTCATGAAATCAATTGAAGAAAAAATTAATTTTTTTAAAGAAAA